>JAFEGF010000003.1 GCA_018240225.1 Verrucomicrobiota bacterium | reverse complement strand
TGAGAACCTCCGCATGAAACTTCTTGCGCCCGCCTTTTTCTTCACAGCATTTTTTATACTTTTTCCCAGAACCGCAAGGGCAGGGATCGTTACGTCCAACTTTTGTCATTGCTTCCTCTAAAAACAACCTATAGGCTAACCAAAATTATCGTATTCGTCCAGGAGAAAGCTTCTTCGCCTTGATCTTTCCCCTAAAAGGGAGTAAAATATTGGGCTAAAAAAAGACTTGCCATGTCCCACATAGACCTACATATTCCTGTTGCTAGACCTCCTTGGACAACCCTTGGAAGAAAGCTGGAAAGCATGTGCCGCAAGGCCTTATACGACTTCCAGCTTCTGGAGGGAGCATCCAAGATCGCCATCGCCCTCAGCGGAGGCAAAGACAGTCTGAGCCTCCTTTTTTTGCTTAAGGCCATTCTCGGCAACGGCTTTCCGAAGCTTGATCTTGTTGCAATCCATGTTACGGGTGAATTTTCCTGCGGGGCTGGAGTGAGCGCCTTATTTTTGAAGGGAATCTGCAAAGAGTTGGATGTTCCACTCATTACTTGCGAATCGAAGCAAAAAAGGGAAACGCTTGAATGCTACAGCTGCTCAAGAGAACGGAGAAAATTGATCTTTGATGCTGCTAAAGCTGCTGGAGCTAATACGGTCGCCTTCGGCCACCACAGGGACGACAGCATCCAAACGCTGTTGATGAACTTGCTGCATAAAGCGGAATTTGCAGCAAACCTGCCCAAAGTCCCGATGCATGACTTTGGGATCACGATCATCAGGCCGCTGATCTATATCCCTGAAATGGACTTGAGCTCCTTTGCAAAGATGTACGGATTTGCACGAATCATGTGCCAGTGCCCCGTCGGACAGGAGTCTTTGCGGAAGGACACAAAGCTTCTGATTGAAAAGCTGGAAGAGGTCTTTCCAAACGCTAAAGAGAACCTGGCGCAAGCTTCTTTTCAGTACGGATCGGACAAGGCAACGAGGAAAAGCAATTAAGGTCTGTCGTCAATTCAGTTTCTGTCGATTTTTCGGTTCTGACGAAACCTGAATTGACGACAGGCCCTAGAAGAGGGAATTGCAATTTCCCCTTTTATTCAAAAGATGGTAAGGTGGAATTTAACGGATTAATTCGAGTCGAAACATGTCAACGTATCTTTACGAACTGCTTGCGGTGATCTGCTACTTCATTATCCTGCTTTTTATTGGGATTACCTCCTATCGCCGCCATATATCGGCAACAGACTTCATCATTGGCAACCGTTCGTTGAACTATTGGCTGACCGCCTTGGCAGCCCATGCAAGCGATATGAGCAGCTGGCTGTTCATGGGGTATCCCTCTGTCATCATAACAGGCGGACTGTTCAACGCCTGGGCAGCTGTCGGACTGATCGTGTTCATGTTCTTGAACTGGCAGTTGATCGCTCCCAAAATCCGTATTGCCACAGAACAATATAACAGCCTTACATTTTCCTCCTTCTTTGAGAGCCGTTTAGCGGACACATCGGGCCTTATCCGCGTGTTCACGGCCGTAATGCAGCTGCTCTTCTATACGATCTATATCTCATCGGGCCTAGTCGGCCTCGGCGTATTGCTAGAGACCCTTTTCAATCTTAACTACGATATTGGAATTTTGATCGGGATCCTGATCGTCGTCCCTTACGTGTTTACCGGAGGGTACGTCACCTTGGCATGGATCGACCTTTTCCAAGGGATCTTCTTGATGTGCGTGATCATCTTCGTGCCGTTCTACCTGCTTCCCAAAGTAGGCGGATGGGATGGGATATCCCAAGCTGTCACGACGCAGAAACTGACGCTTGCTTTGTTCCCTGACTTCAGCGGCAAGACTTGGTTCCAGATCATCGGCATGACAGCCGGATGGGGCCTTGGTTATTTTGGACAGCCCCACATTGTGACCAAGTTCATGGGGATACGTAATGTCCACGAGATCAGCAAGTCGAAATGGATCGGGATGACCTGGATGGTGCTTGCATTGAGCGCCGCTACCATTGTCGGACTTGTCGGGATCGCCTACTTCCATGGAGGCCTGAAAGATCCGGAACAGGTATTTATCGACATGGTAAAGGACTCGTTCGCTCCCTTCTTGATCGGATTTATCTTGTGCGCCGTCCTTGCTGCGACCATCAATGCGATGAGCTCCCAAGTGCTCGTCCTTTCTTCGAGCTTGACCGAGGACTTTTACAAGAGGATCTTTCGCAAGAACGCATCGTCAAAGGAACTGCTCCTCGTTTCCCGCTTCGGCGTTGTGATCGTCGCATTGGTAGCCTACTTCATTGCCTTCTGCGACATCAGTTCAATCTATTCCCTCGTGCTTTATGCATGGTCTGGCCTAGGCTCTTCTTTCGGACCTCTGCTTCTGCTCTCCCTTTATTGGAAAAATGTCAATAAGTACGGGGCATGGAGCGGCATTTTAGGCGGCGGTATCATTGCAGGAGCATGGCCTTATTTTAATCATTTCTTCTCCATTTCGATCCCTTCGATGCTCCCAGGATTTTCGATCAGCTTTCTGCTTATCATCTTTGTTTCCTTGGCGACGCGTCATAAGGTGGTCAAAACAATACATAATTAGGAAATCCAATGGCAAACAAACCCCGTATCTTATTGACCAACGACGATGGCATTTCAGCTCCAGGGCTGAAGCACCTCTGGCAAGCGCTTTCCGATATTGCCGACCTATCGATCATTGCTCCAGCGACGGAAAAGTCGGGAGTAGGCTTGAGCATCACCATCCGCGAGCCGCTCCAAATCCAATCGGTTGATTGGGAAAAGGGAACTCCTGCTTGGAAAGTCAATGGAACTCCTGCTGACTGCGTCCGCTTAGGCCTTAGCGTGATCCTAAAAGACCGTCCCGACCTGATCGTTTCGGGGATCAACCGCGGAGCTAATTCCGGCAGAAATGTCCTTTATAGCGGGACGATCGGCGGCGTGATCGAGGGAACTTTGCGCAATGTCCCAGGGATTGCCCTTTCATGCGCTGACTTCGAAAATCCAGACTACAACCTGACCCGGCCCCATATCGCTCCTCTTGTCCAGCATATTCTTGCCCATCCCCTTCCAAAAGGGACATTGTTGAATGTCAACTTCCCGTTGACTCCGACGATCAAGGGAGTCAAAATGGCACGACAGGGCAAAGGTTACTGGATTGAAAATCCTTTAGAGCGACTCCATCCGGAGGGGCATTCCTATTATTGGCTTGGCGGAAAATGGCATGAGCATGAAGAACATGAAGAGAGCGATGTCTTTTTGCTCAATGAAGGCTATGCTGCTGCAGTACCGATCCATGTCGATGAAATGACCGATTTTGAATTGCTCAAGGCTCGAAAAGAGCATTTTGACAGCCATTTCAGCAAGCAAGTCTAAAGAGGAAATTGCAAAACTCGATTCGGGTATAAATCCAACGGGATTATTTTCGCTGTTTGGCTTTGGCGCGCTCATAAGCATCTAGACGCACCAGCGCCTCTTGCTGCGCCCTTTCAATGATCTCCCTTCCTCCTTCCATAGAATAGATGCGGCGCATCTCCTCTTTGAGCTCGCCGCTTACAGAAAAATCAGAGCTTGCATCTACGACGATCTCATCTGCATGCCTTAGCTGCTGCTCGCGAGCTTCGCTGATCAAGTCGACGTATGCTTCAAAGTCCTTTTTTAGGACCGGTTCAGCTCGCAACAGATCTTCTTGGGTTTCAATTGCCTCCAAATGCTTGATCAAAGTGCGGGTCAGCGCTTCCCCTTCCCGTTGAAAGTCCTCTGAAGAGGAGGGAGAACAACCATAAAGGGCCGTTAAAAGAATTAAGGAGCAGGCCAATTGCAACACTTTGAAGTCCAAAGCGAGTTCTGCAATCGTCTTTCTGAAGAGCTGCAACCGGTTCTTTATCATGATAGTTGGTCTAATGCAATGTCTTCGATCGGATATTTTTCCACTTCCTCATCATCGAAATGCCACCATTCGGATGCAAGGGGAATGAACCCCTGTTCGCTCATCACGCTTTCTAATAGCATCCGATTGTGAAGGACCTCTTTAGGAAGCCTCTCATAAGCACGATGTGCTTTGTCGGTAAAATCATCAAAGCCCGTCGGCATTTTTAACTCGTTGCCCTCTTGATCGACCAGCGTTAGATCGACAGCTGCTCCCCGGTTATGCTTAGACCCCTTGTCTGGAGGAGCTACAAAGCGGGGATCGGGGCAGTAGTCCCAAAAGACTTTCTGAACGGAAAGCGGGCGGTAGCCATCAAAGATTTTGAGGCCAAGGCCGATCTTCTCAAGGCGCTTTTGGATCTGATCGAGCTTCATGGCCACTTTTCGCCTTAAGTAGCATTTGGCGCATGGATAAACAGGCTTGCCGATAAAATTATTGGATGTCGCATAGCGGATGTCGACCCGTATCCGGGGATTGATCGATTGGATGTCGACGAGATCTGAATCTGATGCCATCGCTATTTACCCTCATTTTCTTATGGGAACCATGAATTCAAAAAGCCGTTTCTTACGTTCGCTTTAAAGACAATTTAATCGAATTGGAATTGAGGGAAAAGGCAATAATTTTTTTAAATTGCGCCTTTCTAGAACGAATTTCAGAACCTCATTTTGCAGGCAGAGCCCTACTTTGTTACACCAGCTTAAGAAATGTGCTTGTGAAAAATCAGCGTTCCCATTAGATTATATACTTCAATTGACGATAGTTATCGGGCGTATAGCTCAGTTGGTAGAGCGCCTGTCTTACACACAGGTGGTCATAGGTTCGAGTCCTTTTGCGCCCAAGATCTGTAGAGTTAGATGCGGGAGTAGTTCAATTGGTTAGAGCACCGCCCTGTCACGGCGGAAGTTGCGGGTTCGAGCCCCGTCTCCCGCGCATTCTTTAATGCGCCTAAAAACTTAAGAAGCCTTTTATGCATCTCCGCACCAATACGATTTAAGCTCTATCTTTTCTTGCGTCTGTGCGGACATTTCCGGAGTTCGAGGCCTTCTATCTTAAAAAAGTTCAAAGTCAAGTTAAAGCGATCACCTTTTTTCTGTACAAGAGATCGCTGGATCAGTATTTTAACTTAAATGTATCAGCACGAGGAATGTTATGCCAGTCGCCCAATCTAATGCAAAAACCAGGTTCCATCATCTCAGCTCTTTTTTCTGGTTGGCCGTTGGCGCCTTTTTAGCAGCTGTCTCCATCCGCATTTTCCTCCTTCCCAACCAGTTGATCGACGGCGGCGTAGTCGGCGTTTCGCTGATCTTAGCACGGCTTTATGGGGACAACTACCTGTCTTATGTGCTAGTCCTGCTTAACCTCCCTTTTATTTTTCTGGCCTATACCTATATTCGGAGGACTTTTGTCATCCATATGCTTGTGGCGGTCGTCCTCTTTGCAGGCTTTCTGATCGTCCTGCAGAATGCTCCGCCGTTTATTGCCGACCCTCTTGAGATTATCGTCTTCGGCGGCGCTATTTTGGGCGTGGGCTGCGGTCTCATCATCCGGAATGGAGGCTGCTTAGACGGCACAGAGATCCTGGCGATCATCATCAATCGAAAAAAAGGATTTACAGTCGGTCAAGTTGTCCTATTCATTAACGTCTTTATCTTCGGAGCCTACGGCTGGATCTTTCAAGACTGGCATATCGCCCTGCGCTCTCTGATGACCTACATCGTAGCCTTTAAGATGATCGACCTGGTCATTGTCGGCCTTGATGAGCTCAAGTCTGCTCTGATCATCTCTTCCAAGCCCAAGGAGCTGGGAAATGCCATCATGAACGAGCTCGGCCTAGGGCTGACGATCATGCACGGCAGAGGAGGATTCTCAGGCGATACGAGAGAGATCCTGTTCGTCATCATCGAAAGATTGGACCTGTCGGAACTGAAAGAGATCGTCTTGCGCGAAGATCCTGCAGCATTTATGGCCATTGAAGATCTGCACGAAGTCGTCTACGGAAAGCAGGCCTTCGTCCCATACAAAAAACGCCCTCGCGGCAAACTCTTTAAGAAAAAAGGCTAGCGTCTAATCGCAAAAATTCGCATGCATTTTTTGCAGAAAAAAAATAACGAAATGACAAGCCTGGATTTTGAAAAATTTTTCTACAGATGATGGCTGCAGCATTCGATCTGGGATGCGGTGCCTGCTAGATCTGATAAGTAGGCCCCATACTCGCTTTTAGCATACTTCTCTGCAAACTGCTTCAAGCGGGAAGAATCGATGAACCCCATCCGATAGGCAATCTCTTCAATACAGGCTATCTTGATCCCCTGTCTCATCTGGATGGTCTGCACATAGCTGGAGGCTTGCTGAAGGGCTTCATGGGTCCCCGTATCAAGCCATGCAAATCCCCTTTCAAAAATCCGCAGGTGGAGATCTCCCCTTTTGAGATAGGCCATGTTCACATCAGTGATCTCATATTCTAGCCGGTTGGATGGCTTGAGGTTGCGCGCAATGCTCACGACGTCATTGTCATAAAAGTAGAGTCCAGTCACAGCATATCGTGAAGCTGGATGCTGCGGCTTTTCGACGATCGCAGTGATTTTTTTGCGCTCGTCAAATTCTACGACGCCGTAACGCTCAGGATCCTTGACCTCGTAACCGAAGATGATCGCTCCGTGTTCTAGATCTTTGCATGTGGAGAGGATTTCAGGAAGCGCATGTCCGTAGAAAATGTTATCGCCAAGGACAAGGGCTACATTGTCTTCGCCAATGAACTCTTCGCCAATGATGAACGCTTGCGCAATCCCTTCTGGGTTGTGCTGGGCAAGATAAGAGAATTTCAGTCCATACTGGGATCCATCGCCAAAGATCCGTTCAAACCTTGGAAGGTCTTCCGAAGTTGAAATGATCAGGATATCCCGAATGCCTGCCTGCATCAGCACAGACAAGGGATAATAGATCATCGGCTTGTCATAGATGGGCAAGAGCTGTTTGCAGAGGCCGATCGTAACCGGATGCAGCCGCGTGCCCCGCCCGCCCGCAAGGATAATCCCTTTCACGTCCATTACTCCTTTAAGATGTAGACTCCATCTAAACCACGATACCGTTCTTTATAGTCTAAACCATATCCAACCACAAAATGGTTGTCGATATCAAAAAGAACATAATCGGGGCGGTAGGAAACTTGATGGGGGACATTTTTGTGGAGAAGAACGAGGGACTTGAGGCTTTTTGGACCTTTAGTCTGCAGCTGGGAAACAATCTGAAATAACGTTAAGCCCGAGTCAAAGATATCATCGACGACTAAGAGGTCTTTGTTTTGGATATCCATATGATCAAGGCCAAACAAAACGAGCTTGCCCCTTTCCGTGCCGCGTTGTCCATAGCTGCTGGCTTGGACATATTCGATTTCGCATGGGATGCGGATTTTGCGGATCAGGTCTGCAGCTAGGCAGATAGCCCCTTTCATCACCATGACGATCGTTAATTCCTTTCCTGCGTATTCACGATCGATCTGCTCCGCTACTTGCTTGATCTTCTCTTCGATCTGTTGCTTGGAAACCAATACTTGCAAGTTCGTCATGAATTCGCAGGGAGGATAAAGTTGCACCCTTCAAGGATCAGCTGATCAATGTAGGTAATGTTGTAATCATTGCTCAAAAACCTGGGGTCTTCGAACATGTAGAGGTGGAACGGAATAGTCGAATGGACGCCTCCGATATGAAACTCGCGCAAAGCCCTTTTGGCCACAGCTATCGCTTCAGCGCGGTCTTTACCTTTGACGATCAACTTTGCGATCATGGAATCGTAGTTGGGAGGAATCCGATATCCGGAATAGCAAGCGCTATCGATCCGGACATGAGGGCCTCCTGGCGGAATATAATATTCCAAAAGACCTGGCGATGGGGCGAAATTGCTCGCTGGATTCTCTGCATTGATGCGGCACTGGATCACATGCCCTTTAAACTCAACATCTTTTTGCTTGAGCTTAAGCTTTTCTCCCATAGCGATCTTAATCTGTTCCTTGACCAGGTCTACCCCTGTAAGCTCTTCGGTCACAGTATGCTCGACTTGGATACGGGTATTGACCTCCATGAAGTAGAAGTTCCGCTCTTCATCAAGCAGAAATTCAACGGTGCCTGCAGAATGGTAGTTCGCAGCTTTAGCGATCGCAACGGCTGCTTCCCCGACCTTCTTGCGCATGGAAGGGGTTAAGATCGGGCTTGGGGCTTCTTCGATCAGCTTTTGCCTGCGCCGCTGGATCGTGCAGTCCCTCTCTCCCAAGTAAAGGTAGTTTCCATGTTTGTCCCCAAGGATCTGGACTTCGATATGGCGGGGATTGACGATCATTTTCTCTAAATAGACGTCAGGATTGTTGAAGCTCACTTCCGCTTCTGCCCGCGCTGCGGTGAACTGACGGACGAACTCATCAGGATCATAGGCAATGCGGATCCCTTTGCCGCCGCCGCCGGCCGATGCTTTGATAAAGACTGGAAACCCAATCTTTTTGGCTTCATCCAATGCCATTTTGACATCTTCAATAACGCCATCAGAACCTGGAATTACAGGACACTTGACGCTTTTTGCCGTCGCTTTTGCTTTGGCCTTATCGCCAAGAAGGGCGATTGTTTCCGGAGAGGGGCCGATAAAATTAACTCCGCAGCTATTGCAAATAGAGGCAAAATTGGCATTCTCGCTTAAAAATCCATACCCCGGGTGCAGTGCATCCGCACCAGTTATCTCGCAGGCTGATAGGATATTGGCAATCTTCAAATAGGATTTTTGCGAAGGTGGTTCACCGATACAAATCGCTTCGTCTGCATGCAGCACGTGCAATGCTTCCGCATCTGCTTGGGAATAGAGAGCCACCGTTTGGATGCCAAGGTCATGGCATGCACGGATAATTCTGACAGCGATCTCGCCTCGGTTGGCAATAAGTACTTTTTGCATAGGATCTTTAATTAGACGATTCTCAGTATTTTAGTCCCAAATTCAACGGGATGGGCATTATCGACGAGGATTTCAGCAACAACCCCGCTAACACCGGCTTTGACTTCGTTCATCACTTTCATGGCTTCGATGATGCACACGACTGTATTTTCCTCGACGCGGTCCCCTACCTTGATAAAAGGGGGATCATCAGGAGAAGGAGCGGAATAATAAGTGCCGACCATCGGCGATTTCACGAAATTGCCTTCTTTTTCCTCTTTCTTTCCTGCAGATGGGGATTCTTCATGCGCACCATGTCTTGCATGGGAGCTCATGGCTGCAGGGCTGCGATGCAAGCTTTCAGCATCCCTCATAGGAGCGGGATGAAAAACAGGAGGATAGGCGACAGCAACTGGGTGCCCGGCATGAGACCCATGCTCTTCATGGCGCTCGAGATGGATTTCGTATCCAGTCTTTTCCTTGATCATGAGTTTTTTGATGCCTGCTCTTTCCATTGCAGTCATCAATTCTTTGATTTGCTTAAGCTCCACGCATTCTCTCCTAACGTTATACCCTTTGGATGTATTCATTTGTTTGAGTGTCGACTTTAACGATATCTCCCGATTCGACAAACATAGGGACTTCAACTTTTGCCCCCGTTTCTAAAACAGCGATCTTCGTTGCGTTGGCAACATGGGCCGCAGACTGGCTTTCTTCCGTCTTGACGACCATCAGCTCTAAGAATTGAGGAAGTTCCACTGAGAATATCGAGTTCCCGTAGAACATGGCTTTAAGCTCGGTGCCTTCTTTGAGGTAATTGACTTTGTCCCCAATGACCTGAGATGGGACCAGGACTTGCTCCAAATTGCCGATGTCAAGGAAAAGATAGTCCTTGCCTTCCAGGTACAAATACTCAAGGCGCCTTTCTGCTAGAGACACATCTTGGACCGGCTGATTGAGTTTGAAATTTTTTTCGACGACATCATCCGACATCAGGTCTTTCAGCTTGGTCTTGATGAATGGAACGCCTTTTGCAACAGTCACTTTGACACAAGACTCGACCCGGTAGATCTTGTCATCGAGAGAAATAGTCATTCCTGGGGTCAGCTGATTAGTGGTCGTCATGTCAATTGTCCTTCTACCTTAGTGTGGCAGTTGCAAAACTCATTTACTCAGCAAAATCATCGATTTTGCCGGCAAAGCAGCTTTGTAACTACCCCTTTGTTTCAAAAAGAGGAAATCGTTATCAAATGGGCTATGATATCTTTCAACTCGAGCAGCGAGGAGATCTTATAGTCGACATCGCTTGACTGTCCCTTCGAGTTCAGCCCCCTTCCCCAACGCATCTGCACAGTCTTGTAACCCAATTCTCTGGCAGGAGCCAGATCAATGGAGATCCGATCGCCGCAAACGACGATTTCCGTCGGAGCATATCCCAGCTCGTCCGCCAAAGCTTGATAATGAACTTTTTTATTACCCGCTTCAGCGACAATGATCTTACTAAAAATTCCTGAATCAATACCAGCTTTTTTCAACTTGGTCAGCTGCTGAGGAGTTTTTCCAATCGTCACAATGGCAAGTTGATGGGAAAATGAGAGGTCATTGAGGACCTCATTGGCATCCTTCAACGGGTTTAACGGAAAATCGAAAGAAATATTGTCATAAATTTCTTGAATGCCGATCGGAAGAAGCGCCGGATCCGCGCTATGGATCTCTAGAAATTCAGACAGGGCAAATTTGGCGCTGTCCGCAGCAAGGTCCAGCCTCTTTAATAGGTTGAGGGCCTCTGAAAAATCGGGGATGTCCAGCCCCTCTTGAACTAAACGCTTCAACGCATCTTCAAGTTTAACAGGAGTGATGCATCCAGAGGTATCGACTAATGTGTCGTCTAAATCAAAGATGATTAACAATTTTCATCAACTCTTGAGCTAATTTTATTGGGTTATGCCGGATCAAGCTGCGTTTGATCAGGTCCTTTTTGGGAGCCTCTTTGGGCTCTCCAAGAAGAGAAGCTAGGACGACTCGTTCATCATCGAGGTCATTTTTGACAAGCTCTCCCTCTTCGGCATAGACGTCGATCAGCTCTTGAGAGGGGCTCTGGTTATTGACCAGGATATAATCAAAGATATCGTCGCCGACAAACCGTTTGATTTCTTCGAGGTAGCTTCTTACAGAAAACCCTGTTGTCTGCCCTTTACGGTTCATCAAATTGACAACGAAGGTCTTTTTAGCCTGGGAGTTGCGAAGAGCTTCGCTCACACCTTCAACAAGCAGATTGGGAATCAAAGAAGTATGCAGCCCCCCAGGACCGATGACAATGAGGTCCGCATTCATGATCTCATTGATCGCATGCGGATTGGCCTTTGGGAAAGGCTCAAGGTAGATGCTTTTATAGCCTTGGTCGATCTCCTGAGAGAGGTAGATCTCCTTTTCGCCTTCCAGGAGCTTCCGGTTGTTGAGGAGCATCTTCAGCCTGACCTGGTGGGTTGTAACGGGGATCACCTTGCCCTTGATGAACAAAATTTTTCCCATCTCTTCGACTGCTTTCTCAAAACTTCCAGTTACTTTTTCCAAGGCGGACAGCAATAGGTTGCCAAAACTATGCCCTTCCAGCCCGCCGTTTTCAAAGCGGTAGTTCATTAATGAGCGCATCATGTTGGACGAATTAGAAAGGGCGACAAGGCACTGGCGGACATCGCCGGGAGGAAGGACGCCGAGTTCATCGCGCAAAATCCCTGTGCTGCCTCCATCATCTGCCATCGAAACGATGGCGCTTAAATCAACATTATATCCCTTCAAGCCCCGTAACACGGAGAAATTGCCCGTTCCCCCACCGATAACGACAATTTTTTTCATTAAAAATCCTTTCTATTAGAGGCTGCTCTTAAGATTTTTTAAGGTTGCAACTCCCTCCTTCATATTGGGAGTCTTGAATAAATAGGTTCCCGACACCAAAACATTGGCGCCTGCTTTTACGCACTGCGCCCCGGTTTCCGCATCGATCCCTCCATCCACTTGGATATCAAAGGGGGGCAGTTTCGCAGCTTCAGGATTATCTTCTGACGGGACGATCCCGCCTTTCCGAATATCGAGCTTAGTGCAGATATCGCGAGTGAACTTAATTTTTTCTAAGACATCAGGCATAAAAGCCTGGCCGCCAAACCCAGGATTGACAGTCATTAACAAAATCAAGTCGCACTTGTCCAGGTATTTGGGAATGAGGGACTCTGAAGTCTCCGGGCAAAAGGCAAGCCCAGCTTGAATGTTGCACTTACGGATATAGTTCAACGTCTCTTCGACCTCTTCGGTTGCTTCCAGATGAAAAGTGATCCGATCAGCACCAGCCTCGACAAACCTTTCGATATAATCAAATGGATTATAGATCATCACATGGACATCAAGGAACAGATTTGTCGCCCGATTAATGGCACCAACTGCTCGGGGGCCAAGGGTCAAATTAGGAACGAAATGACCATCCATAATATCAATATGAACGGCATCAGCGCCAGAGTCTTCGATCCGCTTCGCCTCATCGGCTATGCGTCCAAAATCTCCGGATAAAATTGAGGGAGCTACTTGTATAGGCCAATGTTTCTTTTGCATATGCTATATTTTTGGCTATCCAAGGAAATTTATTCAAGGAGTGATTGCAAATCGGGATAAATTAAGGAGGCAGCAGTTAACATTCTTTTTGAACTGCGGAGAACAGAGCCTTTCTTTTTGCTTTGTCCTCAGTTTGGAGAACAAACCCTAGATAGCGGAAGTCGAATGCCTGCAAAGACAAGGTCGCCAATTGGGATGACGGGATGTGGAGATGGGCGACATTTTCAATCATTTTTTCCTTTAGATTGATATCCTGATAACTGATAAGAGCGTAAAGGACGGCGCCCTCCTCCTTAAAGCAAACTTCTTTTTCCTGATAGCCGTCTTTGTTCTTTTCGACTGCCTCCAACAGGATGGAAAATAAATTTTTGAGAATTTGAGGAGAAACGACACTGCGCAGCTCGATTGGAAAAATCGAGTGGAAAAAATTCTCCAATAATATTTCCTCGCGCCTGCTCATATTGGGAAACAAACATTTCAAGCCTAAAAACTGCTCTTGCTGCTTGGATATCATTCCTCCATTGTAATCGCGCACTTCGCCAACAATCCTCTGCAGCTCTAAAGTCACAACGTGGCGGGCTTTAAGCAGGTCGACAGAGTGGTCTTCCCTCAAGAACGAAGAAGCGGGCAATCTAACGCGAAAGACAGTAGCCTCCTTGGGATACTTCTTTCTCAAGGTCCCGACGAGCTTGACCCGGTCTGGAATGAATTTCAAAAATGTTTTTGATCTCTGAAACAACTCTTGGATCGATGGCATCCCCTTTTGAAGGACCCTTAATATAATGATGGTAAAAGAAAGCTCAAGATCGGTCTGTTCCTCAAAAGAGATAATGACCTGGGGAAGATCGCGCGGATAGCGAAGCTGCTGGGCCAAAGTGATGATATTGCGCATCACCTCTTCTTCATTCCGCGGCATGAACAGAGGCCGCATCAACCTCTCCACTCCGTTCTTCAAATCTTCCGACAGCCGCTCTTTTAGCATTTTAATTTCAGCAAGAGAGAACTCCTCGCCGCCAGACTTTTCGAGCTCAAGATAGAGAAGTTGGATCTTATCTTCGCGCAACGAACTGACAAAATTAGAGTCTGCGATCACATTGATATGGGGAAAATAGACTTTGATCGCTTTAATAAGGTGCCTTTCTTCAAAAACTTCATTGTCATTAAGAAAGTTCATTCCGACAAAAACACCCAAGACCCGTTTTGTCCCAAACGGCAAATGCAGCTTTGTCTTGCATAATTTTAAGGTCAGATGACGGACTCCAGGCACATTTTCGACCTGCTGCTGGATCGCTTTTCTAAAAAGATAAAACACATAAATGATCCGGCTCATGTGCTCGTATTCCCGGGTCCCTTTGAACTCCTCATTGCACATCACTAAAAAATGCTGCATTTGAGTAAAGATATCAGAATCAAAATCATTCGGCCTCTTTTCAAGCAGCGATGCGATCCTTTCCTGGATCAATGATGTCTTCTGATCGGCGGACAGTCCTTTAATTTCCAAAATCCTGTTTGCGTGGTAAACCGAGACCAGCCCCAACCGAATTTCTGTTTCTAGAATAGGCAAATTGCTTCGAACAATCTCCATTTCTGCCAATTCCCCTACCGATATGACCATTTCGCTGACTGTAAAAAGTTCATTTGTCAGCTCAGGAAGCTTAAAATCGGTCGCAAAAAAAGAAGAAATATTAAGCCTGCGGCCAGGCAAAAGCCATCGATGGATCATTTCATAGAAAAATTTTACAGCATTGGGGCGATGGCGCGTCAATAGAAACACAGAAACATTGTATGGAGACTCTCCCCATTCAGCCAAACGGATCACAGGAAGGATTTTATGAAGCTCTTCAATCGCAGCCCCGTCGCTCTCCCCAACCTCTTTGCCTTCAGCGGACTCTGCAAAAAAGAAATCGGGAGGCAGGAGCTTTGCCAGCGCATTACGGATCGAGCCGCTATAAAGCAGCCGATGTGGATTATCGGACACGGTATCGAGCACGGTGGTGATAACCGGAAAACGCTGTGAGGATGCCTGAGTGATCATCTGCTATTCCTCATAAATGCATGAACTAGTTGCAAAACTTGGTTGTCCGGCAAACTTGCTCGAACTCATCGATTTTTCCGAACATCCAAGTTTTGAGCCTGCTTCACAAGATTGACTAACCGCTATTTCAAGAGGTCCTATCAAGGTTCCTTGGCTATACCGCAACTCTGGATCAAAAAAAGAGCGAATATGCAAATTCAATAAATTTCTTTCAGCAAGCTTGATGCACCTAGCGTGCAAGACCTCGGCCCCCTTCTCAATAATTTCCAAAGCGCTTCCGTATGAAAGGTTGCTTAAGACCTTGGCATAAGGATTTTTTTTAGGGTCCTCTTCGCATATGCCAGGCACGTCCTTGTAAAACTCGATGACGCTTGCCTCTAAAGCAACACCAAGGGCGACAGCTGTCGTATCGGACCCGCCTCTTCCCAAAGTCGTGATCTCGCCCTCCCTGCTCACTCCTTGGAAACCTGCGACGATCACAATCCGCCCCTCGTCGAGGTGTCTTTTTAGACGGTGGGGCTTAACATCGACGATCCGGGCCTCAGAATGCAGGCTCGAAGTAATGATGCCCGACTGGCTGCCTGTAAAACTGATCGCTTCTTTGTTTTTTAATTGAAGCGCCATCGCAAGTAGGGCTACGCTGATCCTTTCTCCGACAGAGACCAGCATGTCTTGTTCTCGAAGGGGAGGTTCTGGGTGGACTTTCTTTGCTAGAGCTAGCAGCTGGTCGGTCGTATCGCCCATGGCGCTAACGACAACGACGACTTTAGCATTGCCAGCGCGGTTTAAAATAATTTCTGCGATGCGGGAAAACTGTTCCGTGCTCGAAACTGCCGCCCCGCCGAATTTCATTACAATCGTTTCCATAAGCAGACGTCAAAGCTAGAACAAAGGATAAAAGCAATCCTAATAAATTTTTCAAACTCTGGCAATAGAATTCAGCATCCGTAGAATCAAAGCTCTATGCAGAAGGATCGGATTTTTTACCGTTGCTTATATTACGAATCTTTTGATAGCATCTTCCCTTTAAACCCAAATGGATGGGCTTGATTTATAAACCCTAGGAGTAACCCTTAACATGTCCAAAGCAAATAAAAACGATTGGAACCAAAGTAAAATCATCGACGACGTAGACTATCACGAAGACGATGCGAAACAATTCATGAGCCTTTTGAACCGCAAAGAAGAAGCTGCCGGCGAAGGATCCGTTTCGTCAATGAGCACAGGTCAAATCCTCAAAGGAAGAATTGTAGAGATCACAAAAGATTTCGTCGTAGTCGATGTAGGATTAAAATCAGAAGGTCTAGTTCCAATTGGAGAATTCCCAGAACCGAGCGAGCTCGCTTTGGACAATGAAGTAGAAGTCTATCTCGACCAAACTGAAGGCGAAGATGGACAAATCGTCCTATCGCGCGATAAAGCCCGCAGACAAAGACAGTGGGAATACATTGTCAACCACTGCAATGAAGGCTCGATTGTTAAGGGTAAGGTCATCCGAAAAGTCAAAGGCGGCTTGATGGTCGATATCGGCATGGAAGCATTCTTGCCAGGATCGCAAATCGACAACAAGCGGATCAAGAACCTCGATGAGTTTATCGGCCAGACATACGACTTCAAGATCCTTAAGATCAATACTGAACGCAAGAACATCGTCGTTTCCCGCCGCGAACTTCTCGAAGAAGAAAGGATCTCTCGCAAAGCTGAGATGCTGGAAAACATCAATGAAGGCGAGCTCCGCAGAGGCGTTGTGAAAAACATCACAGACTTCGGCGTGTTCCTTGACCTCGATGGCATCGATGGACTGCTCCATATCACCGACATGACTTGGAAAAGGATCAAGCATCCTTCAGAAATGGTTGCTCTCGGACAAGAACTCGAAGTCATCATTCTTCATGTCGACAAAGAGAAAGGCCGCGTAGCCCTTGGAATGAAGCAGAAAGAAAGCAATCCTTGGGAAGAGATTGAAATGCGCTATCCGCCAGGAACTAAGGTCCGCGGAAAAATCGTCAATTTGGTCCCATACGGCGCCTTTATCGAGATCGAGCCAGGCATTGAAGGTCTAATCCACGTTTCAGAAATGTCATGGGTTAAAAACGTGACCGATCCTAGCGAAATCGTCCAGAAAGGCGATGAAGTCGAAGCGATTGTCCTCTCCGTCCAAAAAGAAGAAGGAAAAATCTCTCTCGGAATCAAGCAAACAGAAAAAAATCCATGGGACGATGTCGAAAGAAAATTCCCAATCGGCAGCAGCGTTACTGCAGAGATCCGTAATCTGACTAACTACGGTGCATTTGTAGAGCTTGAGCCTGGAATTGATGGACTGATCCACATCTCCGATTTAAGCTGGATCAAAAAAGTCTCCCACCCTTCTGAAGTCTTGAAAAAAGGAGACAAAGTAGAAGCGATTGTCCTGTCTGTTGACAAAGAAAGCAAAAAAATCACTCTCGGCGTCAAGCAGCTTAGCAACAATCCTTGGGAAACAATCGAAAAGACGATGCCAGTTGGAACCCTCGTCAAGGGCATTGTTTCTAAAATCACAGCTTTCGGCGCATTTGTCGAACTCGATAACGGGATCGAAGCTCTTGTCCACGTCACAGAACTTTCCGACCAGCCGTTTGGAAAAGTGGAAGATGTCGTCAATAAAGGCGAAGAAGTGACAGCCAAGGTCATCAAATTGGATCCGGAACACAAAAAAATTGCTCTTTCGATCAAAGACTATTTAGTCGACAAGAACAAGTTCAATCGCGATGACATCGTCGTCGGCACTTCTAAAGCCAAAAAAGGCAAGAAGAGCGACGAAGAAGCTACAGAGGATACTCTTAACTAGTTAAGGAGCAACTCGATTTATATCGAGGAGCAAGCTACAAACGCGGGTTCATAGAGCCCGCGTTTTATACAAAAGTCAATTCAAAAATCTAGCTTTGCCTGAGTATATTTTTGAGTTCACTTGTGTATAATCTATAAGGAAGAGGCTTAATTTCAGATGAACAAAGACCTAGTCGCCATCTTTGAATATTTAGAGAGAGAAAAAGGGATCAAACGTGAAGTCATTATCACGGCTATCGAAGAATCTCTTAGGGCAGCCGCTCGCAAAAGCGTCAAGGGCTTGATCAATGTTTCTGTCCAGATCAATCCGAAAACTGGAAACATCGACGTCATTGCCCAAAAAGAGGTTGTCGACAAGGTAACTATTCCTGAAGAAGAGATCACTTTGGAAGATGCTCGCGTCCTAAACCCTTATTGCGAAATCGGTCAGTGGGTGGATATTTCAGTCACTCCGCAAGATTTCGGACGGATCGCTGCCCAAACAGCACGCCAAATTATCTCCCAAAAATTGAGAGGGGCTGAAAGGGACGTCATTTACGAAGAATACCGGCACCGGATCAATGAGATCATCTCCGGGACAGTCAAAAGGGTCGTTCGAGGAGCAACCCTCATTGTCGATCTTGGAAAAGTGGAGGCAATATTGCCTGACCGTTTCTATCCAAAGACTGAAAAATACAATGTTGGCGACCGTGTGCAAGCTCTTTTGCTAGAAGTCCGCGATACTGAAAGCGGCGGAGCCGAGGTCATCCTGTCTCGATCTCATCCTGAATTTGTCGCTCAGTTATTTTCTCAAGAGGTGCCAGAAATTCATGAAGGGACGATCATCATCGAGAAAATCGTCCGCGATGCAGGATACCGCACAAAACTGGCTGTCCGCTCCCAAGATCCTAAAATTGATCCAGTCGGGGCTTGTGTCGGAATCCGTGGCAACCGCGTAAAAAATATCATCCGCGAACTGAACAATGAAAAGATCGACATCATCCCATTTACAGAAGATCCAGTTCAGCTTCTTCAAAATTCATTGACGCCGGTTGAGATCAAGAAAATTAACGTTAGCGACGATGGATCTGCAATTTCCATTGTTGTTACTGACGAAGACTACCCTGCAGCTCTCGGAAAGCGCGGAATGAACGCCCGGCTTAACGGTGAACTGATTGGCGCTGAGCTCCACGTGCAAAAAATGAGCCAATACCAAAGCGCCATGAACATAGAGCGTGCTCAGCTCGCGCTTGCAGACGATCCTACACTAGATGAGCCGCTGGCTGTCGAAGGTGTCAATAGCATGATTATTGAAAGTATAATCAGCGCTGGATTCGATACGGCACGCAAAGTATTGAACGCCACACCGGAACAACTCTCATCAATTCCTGAGATCAGCATTGAAATGGCATATAAGATACTTGAACAAATCCGAAAAAAGAGGGTCTAACAGTTGGCCAAAAATCTTAAATTAAACGTTAAAAATGCTCAGCTTGCCGAAGCTCTTAAGATCGGCCAGCTTAAAAAACCCTCTGCTCTGAAAAAAAAGAAAGCGGATGCGGCGGAAGCAGAATCTCCTCCAGCTGAAAGAGAAGAAGAAAGAGCGCCTGTAGAAGCAGCACAGCAAAAACAAGCTGCGCCAGCTCCAGAGCCAAGCGAATCTAAACCTTCGACAGAACGCGTGGCTGAAACTACACGTGCAGAAGGTATTGCAGACCGGCCTGTTGAAGCTGAAAAACAAGTGCGGGCTGAAAAGCAACCAGAACCTGAACAAGAAAAGCCATCGCCAAGACCGTCAGAGGAAGCTCCTCGATCAGACCAACCTGCTGATCAAACGCGAACACCCTATCAGCAACAATCCTATCCTCAATACAGACCACGTCCTTCCCATCATCAATACGGCAGCGAGCAGCACCGTGAAGGTGGCTATGGCGGAGGAGCTCCCAGAAGAGAAGGTTATGCGCCTGGCCCTCGCCGCGAAGGCGGAGGATACGCTCCTGGAGCTCCTCGCCGTGAAGGAGGATATCCGCAAGGCCCCCGCCGAGATGGCTATTCACCAATGAGCAGACCTGTCATCCCTGGCAAAGAAGCGCATGGCGAACCGCGCAAGTCCCCTCCGATAAAAGAGGCTCCAAAATCTGACACTGAAGAGGGAAAGAAAACCGCATTTAAGGATTTCAGAGAATATAAGCCGTCTAAAAAAGGCGGAACTTCTGAAAAGACCTTCGACTCACGCGACCGGCAAGGCCTTCGCGATGATCTAGAAGAACAAGGCTGGAGAAAGAAGCGGCCTTCCCATAAGATGCGACCCATTCAGCAAGAAGAGGTTATTCGTCCAAAAGAACTTAAAGTACGATTGCCGATCACTGTCAAAGACTTGGCTGCTGAAATGAAATTAAAGGCCTCTCAGCTCATTTCTAAGCTGTTCATGAAAGGTGTTGTCATCACCCTTAATGATCTGCTAGATGACGAAACGACTGTCCAATTGCTAGGCCATGATTTCGATTGCGAAATCTCCATCGATACCGCAGAAGAAGACCGCGTCCGCATCACCGATAAGACAATCAAAGAGGAGATTCAAGAGTCTGATCCTAAATCCCTCATACTCCGTCCTCCTGTTGCAGCGTTCATGGGACATGTCGACCATGGCAAAACAAGCTTGATCGATTCGATCCGCAAAACGAACCTCGCTGCTGGAGAAGCTGGCGAAATTACCCAGCATATCGGCGCATTCAAATGCCATACTCCTGTTGGCGATCTGACCATCCTCGATACCCCAGGCCACGAAGCGTTTTCCGCAATGCGGGCACGCGGCGCTGACGTTACCGATATTATCGTCCTGGTTGTGGCCGGCGACGAAGGGATCAGGGCCCAAACGATCGAAGCGATCAACCAAGCGCAAGCTGCCAACGTGCCGATCGTTGTGGCGATCAATAAGTCGGACAAGCCAAATTTTAATGCTGAAAACGTCTATCGTCAGCTTGCAGACCAGAACCTTCTCCCTGAAGCATGGGGCGGAACGACCATCACTGTCAATTGTTCTGCAGTTTCAGGCGCCGGGATCAAAGAACTTCTGGAAATGCTTGCCCTTCAAGCTGAAATTCTTGAATTGAAAGCTAATCCCGTTTCCCGCGCTCGCGGCAGCGTCATTGAATCGGAGATGCACAAAGGAATGGGATCAGTTGCGACTGTTCTTGTTCAAAATGGAACGCTTCGACTTGGAGATGCTATCGTATTCGCCCAACACTTTGCGCGTGTAAAAACGATGCAGGATGAACATGGACGCGATATTTCAGAAGCTACCCCTTCCACACCTGTTAAAATCACAGGCTTGTCAGGACTTCCTGAAGCTGGAAGCGAGTTCATCGTCGTTGCTAATGAGAAGGAAGCTAGGGACCTTGCAGAAAAACGCTCAGAAGGCAAGAGACATGCGCAGCAGCAATTGATGAAGCGCGCTGGGCTAGAAAGCCTGCTCCAAGACAAGCAAGCCGTTCAGAAAAAGATATTGAACTTGATTTTACGCGGCGACGTTCAAGGATCGGTCGAAGCATTGAAGATCTCATTGCAAAAGATCCAATCAAACAAAGTTGAGATCAACTTCATCTCCACCAGCGTCGGCGAGATATCTGAATCCGACGTCCAACTGGCAGCTGCATCTAAAGCGACAATCTTAGGCTTCCACACTCAAATTGAAAATCATGCCGAAGATTTGATCAAAAAGCTCAAGGTCACTGTTAAAATGCACGATATCATCTACCATGCTGTCGATGATGTCCGTGAATTAATGCTCAAACTCCTCGATAAGATTCCGCAAGAGACAGATACGGGCGAAGCAGAAGTCGTCGCCGTGTTTAAAGCATCCCAACTTGGAGTCATTGCAGGTTGCAAAGTGACAGACGGACTGATCAAGCGTTCGCACAGTATGCGAGTGATTCGAGAAGGTCAAGTTGTTTGGAAAGGAGCGATCGCTTCCCTCAAGCGGGTCAAAGAAGATGTCCGTGAAGTCTCCAAAGGATTTGAGTGCGGCATCCTCTTGCAGAATTACAATGAAGTAAAAGTTGGAGATATCCTGCAGGCATTTGAAATCACTTATTTAACGCAAGAGCTATAACGAAGTCATCACCCGAGGTCTAATGATAAAAAATCGCATTGCAAGGCTCAATTCCCTTTTAAAAGAGGTGATCTCCGAGGTGATCCATCGCGAGGTGCGCAATCCTCATGTGAATGAGTTTGTCACCGTAACGGCAGTGGACATCTCTAACGATCTGCAGCATGCTAAAGTCCACATCAGCGTCATTGGGTCTCAAGAAGCTAAAGAGCAAACGATCCGCGCGCTTCAGTCCGCTGCCGGCTTCATTGCGATCCAATCATCAAAAAAAGTGGTGATGCGCTATTTCCCTATGCTGACATTCAAACTGGACTCTTCTGTTGAGCAGCAATACAAAATTGACTCTCTATTGAGCAAGATCCACGATGAGCAAAAGTCAAGGAAATGCCCACCCTCCGATAGCAACATTGAAAACAGCTGAGAGTTGCTTTGGAAGGTATCCTCCCCCTCAATAAACCTGTCGGAAAAACTTCTTTCCACATGGTTTCCTTGCTCCGAAGAGTAACCGGCATCCGGACAATCGGACATGCGGGAACGCTGGATCCGTTCGCAACAGGGGTCCTCGTTCTGCTCATCGGCAAGAACTATACACGTCTGTCAAATCAGTTTCTTAATCAAGACAAACAGTATCGAGCACGAATCCACCTAGGCATTAGTACAGAAACGTACGACCCCGAAGGGGAAATCATGCAAACATCCGATCTCATTCCTACTCGGGAAGAAATCGACAATACGGTGCTGCAGTTTCAAGGAACGATCCTGCAAGTACCTCCCATGTTCTCCGCAAAAAAAGTCCAAGGCAAAAAACTATACGAGCTGGCTCGCAAAGGGATAACCATTGAAAGAGAGCCCGTCCAAGTCACCCTCCGCATTGAAACTCTCGGCTATGCCTATCCCTATCTGGACCTCGACGTCCATTGCTCCAAGGGAACATATATCCGATCCCTTGCCCATGATATCGGACAAATGCTAGGATGCGGGGCTCACCTTTCTGCGCTGGAGCGTGTGCGCAGCGGAGTGTTTACAATTGATGAGTGCTGTGAAGTCGAGCGCCTGTTCGATCCGCTTTACAACTGGCAAAAGCATCTGCAAAAACATTTGAAAGGCTGTTAAGTTTCAAAAGAGGTCTCATGATCATTTGCCGCAGCCTCAATGAAATCCCCTCTTTGCCGCAACCGATTGGCTTATCGATCGGGTCCTTCGATGGTGTCCACTTAGGCCATCAAGCCCTTTTTCAGTTTTTACGCAATAAGGTCGCTGATCAAGGGACAGTCGCCGCGTTGACATTTGCCAATCATCCTTCTCAAGTATTCAACGGGCATGCCCCGACATTGCAGCTCTGCACACTTGAGCATAAATTGAAGCTTTTTAAGGAACTTTCCATCGATCTTGTTATCTTGATCGAATTCAATGCTGAATTTGCGCAACAACCGTTCGATCTGTTTCTGAAGGAATTAAGACAACATCTTCCCTTCTCCTATCTTGCATTGGGAGAGGATGCCCGCTTTGGTAAAGACCGCCAAGGAACTTCTGATGCCGTAAAGGCCTTAGCTCCCCTGCTTGATTTTGAAGTAAAGTATCTGGATAAAACCCTTTGGAAAGACCTGCCGATCTCTTCAGGCCGCATTCGAAAAGCTCTTCAAGAAGGCAATCTGACCGAAGTAGCGTCGCTCTTAGGACGCAACTACTCTGTCTTTTCTTCATTGAACAAACGGCAAGGCCATTATGAAATTGCCGCATCCAATCTATGCCTTCCTCCTGATGGGATCTATCCCATGAAAGTCCAGGAGCCGGCAAAGGATATCGATGGCCATGCGGAGGTGTGTAATGAAACAAAGACCATCCGTCTCGATTTTTCTCCGAACGACCACCTGCTTTCTCAAAACCCGGTCGAAGTCCTATTCTTTTAATAGACCTCCTGCATAACTTCATTTACCTGGTAAAATCGTTCTTTTTTGACAGGTTTTTATCTCATTCTCTCGCCGACTTTTTTCAAGTCGGCGAGAGAATGAGATCAGAAACTGTTTGCAGTTTCTAAAAACCTGTAAAAAATCTCCGATTTTTCCAGGCAAAGCAGGTTATTCAAGAGGTCTAAGATATTCAAGCAAATCGCCTGGCTGGCATTCGAGGACTTTGCAAATTGCTTCTAAAGTTGCAAAACGCAAAGCTTTCGCCTTTCCAGTTTTTAAGATCGATAAGTTCTGCTCGGTAATGCCGATCGCCTCTGCGAGCTCTTTTGAGCGCATTTTCCGTTTGGCCAGCATCACATCTAAATTGATCGTTATGGGCATCGGTCCACCTTGTTAGATCTCTTGCATAACCCCATTCGCCTAGCAAAATCGTTCTTTTCTCACAGGTTTTTATCCCACTCTCTTGCCGACTCTATCCGAGTCGACTCATTCGTGAGATCCGAAACTGTAAACAGTTTCTAAAAACCTGTGAAAAAACCTCCAATTTTTCCAGGCAAAGCGGGTTATGCAAGAGATCTATTTTAGATTGTTGCTGCATTCTCTTCTTGGAGTTTCCTTCCTTCGTCCATGATCCATGAGATTAAAATGATCCCTGCTGCAATCGCGATCATCTTCAGCTCTGCTGCACCCAGCTCAACAGCAATGAACCGCTCCCCTGCAGGATTGGAAATGCTGAGGACAAGGGTCATCAATGCGACATAAAGAGGATGGATCATTTGGCCGATCAGAAGGGTCCACCCAATTTTGCGGATGCTTCCGACGCTAGCCTCGGAGAAAAATTCCATTTTTTCAAATATTGCAAAAAGCTGAGAAAGATAAAAACACACCATGACGGTAATACCTGCCGGGATAAGGCTGACAAGAAAACCTGCCAGGCGAAAAATCGGCTTTAGGTCTGCGATCGGCCTTAAATACCCTTGGTGGGCTAACCCTTCTGGCAGCAGATCGATCTTCAACCAAGGAGCAATGGGCTGCCCTTGGTTGATCCAAAACATTGCGACCAATACCGGTGTGCTGATCATAGCGATGGCGGCGATAAAACGTAAAACCTTGCTAAGTTTCTTAATTTTTGCTGTTGCTGTTCCGCTGTCCATAGACTTGGCCTCTTTTAATAAGAGATCGTTGTGAATGAATTGAATTATCGAATTTCGATCATTTTTTGTCAAATAACAATCATTTTCATAGGCAGCCAGTAGCACTAAAGAGGCAATTGCAAAGCTGCCACTTGTAACTGGCCCGGTTCGCAGCCAGAGCCAATTTTCCTGGGCAAATGAGTGGTGCAACTGCCTCTAAAAACAAAAATTTTAACAACAGATCCTTCTTGAAAAAGAGTGTCCGATGGATTAACATCAGTCCCCAAATCGTCTTTTAATATGAGATAAGCAACAATGGCTGGACTTTCTTGTGGAATCGTTGGATTGCCGAATGTAGGCAAATCTACCTTGTTTAACGCCCTGACGCGCAAAGCTGCTGCCGCGGCTAACTACCCTTTTTGCACCATTGACCCGAACGTTGGGATCGTCGATCTTTCCGATCCTCGTTTAAAAATTTTATCTGACATCTCCCACAGCAATAAGATCATTCCGGCAACAGTTACTTTTGTCGATATTGCAGGCCTTGTCAAAGGCGCTTCCCAAGGAGAAGGCCTAGGCAACCAGTTTTTGACAAATATTCGAGAGACCGATGCGATCGTCCATGTTGTCCGCTGCTTTGAAAATGATGATGTGATCCACGTTGCGGGACGGGTCGATCCGATCGCCGATATTGAAGTGATCAATCTTGAGCTGATCCTCTCCGATTTGCAAATGGCAGAGAATATCGCCTCCCGCCTTGAAAAACAGGCAAAAGGGAAAAAAGAGCTTGTCCCTATCGTCGATACACTAAAAAAAGCGATTGAGCATCTGAACCAAAACCGCCCCCTTCGCACCTTGGAACTGACTGTCGAAGAGCGAGGATATATCGAAGACTATCCTTTCTTGACCGATAAGAAAGTGATCTATGCCACTAACGTATCGGAAAGCTCCCTTCCTTCCATGGAAAATGAGCATGTGGCCCGGGTCCGCGAATATGCAGAAAAAGAAGGCAACCGCGTCATCCCTGTTTGCGCTAAATTAGAAGAAGAGGTCGCCCAGCTGACCGATGAAGAAGCGAAAGAATTCCTCAACTCTCTTGGAGTCGAAGAGACTGGCTTGAACCGGTTGATCAAGGGGGCCTTTGAAACACTCGGTTTGATCACCTACATCACAACTGGTGAAATTGAGACCCGCGCTTGGACGATCAAAAAAGGCACCAAAGCTCCGGAAGCCGCAGGCAAGATCCATACTGACATCCAGAAAGGCTTTATTCGTGCCGAGGTAATCGGTTTTGACGATATGGTCAAATATCAGGGGCGCGTCGGCGCTCGGGAAGTGGGGAAAGCCAGGTCGGAAGGAAAAGACTACGTTGTCCAAGATGGGGATGTCATCCTCTTCTTCCATAATTAAACGAAGATGCAACAATGACCGCTGAACTGTTCATTACTTGTCCGGAAAACCTAGAGCTGCTCTTGATTGAAGAACTCCGTTCTTTAGGTTTAAAAGATCTCCGCAAAGGATTTCGCGGAGTCTTTACTCCCGTTTCGATGCATGCCGTTTATACGGCCAACTATTGCTCCAGGATAGCTACCCGCGTCCTTTGCCCGCTCATGTCATTTTCCTGCCGCAACCGCAATGATATTTATAAAGCGGCAAGAGAAATTCCATGGGCAAAGTTTTTCAAGTCGAACGAGACCTTCGCAATCGATGCAAATGTCACCCATCCCAACCTGACCAACTCTCTGTTTGCAGCGCAAGTAATGAAGGACGGGATCTGCGATCAACTGAGAGAAAAAACAGGCAACCGCCCTTCCGTCAATGTAAAAAATCCCGACATCCAGCTTAACCTGTTCATCCACTACAACAAAGGGGTCATCAGCTTGGACACATCGGGAGCTCCTCTT
Source organism: Verrucomicrobiota bacterium (assembly GCA_018240225.1). Lineage (GTDB taxonomy): Bacteria > Chlamydiota > Chlamydiia > Chlamydiales > Rhabdochlamydiaceae > Acherontichlamydia > Acherontichlamydia pituitae. Next base: position 22,253 of record JAFEGF010000003.1, on the reverse strand, counting down.
TTTAAGCGGGGCTGGCGCTCAGCAGCGACTTCGACATCGATCCAAGAAAACCTCGCCGCAGCCCTTTTATTTCAAGCTGGGTTCAATGCAGATACCGTCCTCTGCGATCCGTTCTGTGGCTCCGGAACATTTCTGATCGAAGCGGCAATGATTGGAACCCGAACACCTGCGGGATATTATCGCAGCCAATGGGGCTTCTTCCATCTTCCCCAATTCAACCAGTCTGAATGGGAAAGCTTCAAACAAGCAAAAGATGCATTGCGCGTTCCGTTAGAAAAAGGGAAGCTTTTCGGCGCTGACAAGGACCTCAAAACTCTTCAAGCTTGCAAAGACCACGCCAGGAAGATCGGCTGCTCCGACAGCATTGCGCTTCAGCATGCGGACATCATCCGCTACACTCCCCCAGCTTCTCCGACCCTGATCCTGACAGATCCTCCTTACGGAAAAAGGTTGGAGACTTCGCATACGATTTTCAGAGAATTAGGAGAGTTCATCAAGCGGGTGCGTACCCCCTCGACAGAGACGTTCGTGTTAGCTCCCGATGGGCGCTACCTGGATGCCACTGGGCTTGGGATCTATAAGGAATTCCCATTCTCCCATGGCGGTCTAAGTGTTTCTGCTTTTCAATTGAAACGTTAGAAAGTAACGTTTATCGGATGCAAAATCCTGGAAAAACCATTTTTTACATCCGATATGATAAAGAGAACTTAGAATCTTAATTAGACTCCCATTTCCAATGCACGAGCAAGATGATACTGGCGTGGCATGTAAGGTGCTTGAAAGGCTATGGACGTAAGCATCTCAGACTCAGACGACGAATCATTGCAAACCTGAGAAAGGTTAGCTCTGATCTTCTCTTGAACATCAGGAGATAGCTTATTAAATTGCTTCATAATCAGTTCATCGATTTGAGATTTGTCTCCACCTTGCTGCTGTGCAAGTCGTTGAAGTTTGTCAAATGGAGCAGAAGCTGTTGAATCAAGCGACTTGATCGTTAATCCAGCTTCTCTTCCAGACCCTTTTAGTTGACAAGCATATAACATAGCCTTTGGTACGACTGGAAGCGTATGATAATTTCCGTCCTTAAAGTTCGCAGAAATCTGTGTAATCTCTTTATTCTGAAACTTTTCCCAAACAGATTTGATTTCCTTTTCTACTTGTTCTGGTGTACCTTCAAATTGATATCCACCCATGCTCCATACGCCGTTTGATGTATGGTCACTTGTAATACCTGCTGCCATAATGCTCCATTAATTTAAAATTTCATTTTTCTACAAACTAATTTTAAAAATATTAGTTAAAAAATAGAAAATATCAGTCAACACTATTATACCATTATTAATATTTAAAATAAAATGATAAAAAAATATAAGCCTATACACATGCGCCTACTCCCTTGACTTTAAGCAAAAGAGCAGGCACATGAAAATCGTTAGATCGTCGGTTGTGGAAATGCTTGTTGGAAAACCTGAAGATTGTTTTGGTCTCTTGCTGAACCCGGCGCAACATAAACAGCGAAACTAATATGCCGGAAAGCGCCGCGGCAAAAGTCTTCCATGAGAACTTCGCGAGTCCAACGGGCCACATCTTCCGGTAGGTTACGAAAAGCGCCGCACCCAAATGCCCCAAGGACGATTGCATCGCATCCATGATGCATTGCTGTTGCTATCTGCATCCGGATCTTCCGCTTCATTCCAGCTTCAGCAGTTAGAGGATCTTGAGGGCGGTTCCCAGGATGGTATGCAGCGCTTGAAATGAAAGGAAGGGTCTCAACGCCGTCCATCCATTGAAAGCGATCCCCTTCAGGTCTGCGCAATACAGGTACGGATGGAGAAAAAATCGAACCAAACTCAGGGATCTTGTACCGCCCATTAGGGAATACCAAGTGGGTATTGAGGCGGGGATCGATCGAATAATAAAGACCTGTTGTCCGGCAAAGAGCTTCTTCCTGCGCCCGGGCGCCGTTCACCACTCCTCCGCCAGGAGTGTCTTCATTGGCGAAGTTGACGACGGCGACATTGTAGCCAAATTCCCTTTTGAGCCTCAATCCCTCTGTCACAGAGTCCTCATTGACAACATGGATCTGCGTTGTTGGATTGCGCACGAGAGGAGGAAGGGCCAGGTCTGCCATCCCATTGTAAAGGCGCGTCCCCTGCTGCATTTGCGCGATATCAAATGTAACAACCTGTCCGCTGGGAGCTGTGTATCGACCTGCCCTCAAGGCATTCAAAGTTTCTTGGAACACTTGGACAAGATTAAGGGGTTGCTGTAAAGGCTGCTGGTGGCTGACGGCTTCGCTGGAGCCAAAGGAAAAAATCGATTTAAAAAATGCATAAATAGCGTTCCATATCTTGGAAAAAAAGTCAGCGCATTGATCGCAAAAAGAACCTTGGGCCGGCTGTGCCTCTAGCGCATCTTGGATATCGCGAGACATAGAAGGCCTAGTCTCAGTTACAGGCAATGCTTCCAAAGGCTGTCCATAAACTGTAGCAGCTGGCTGGGTCTCTGAAGGTACTCGGAGCGACATAGGCCACCTTAAAGGTTAACTTTGTTATTTTTGATTTTGAATTCGATCAAATATACACAAAAGACCAAATTAAACTCAACCACAAACTAAATAGAAAAAAATTTAAATTAAACTCAAAACGCTATAAAACTGCTTCTAAAATAATTATAAAATTGATCTAATTTCCCGGATCTCTTTATAATCATTCCAAAATTTTGAAAAATTAGAGTGTTTTATGGCTACAATTGCTGCAAACCCGATTCAATTTCCCGTTGAGGAATTTACCAATCGTCTTCAGCAAAACCACACCTTCAACCTGCCTGCGCATCAAGCATTGCAAATTACCGGAATCGACCAAGAAACATGCCTTGAACCTGTTAGAGCCCCATTGAACGAAAGGCTTGATGCCATTGAGAGGGTCTTCAACCGGATCCTGCAAAACCAACAACTTCGCATCGATGACATCACCACAGAAGGAGCCATCAGGTACGACGCTTTCGCCCCTGGTTCATTTTCTATTCTTTCCAGCAACCCCCTTGAAATAAGGGTGCGTCCGTGGGACGTCGCAATCGCATTCCGTTCTCTTTTTGATCCGAATCGTCAAGAGAGAAATTTCCAATTCCTACCCCATCAAAAAATCATCTTCACCGACTTAAATTCCAGAGCTGTGACATGGGCCGGCAATGCTGGGCTGACCTTTTGGTTAAGCAATTACCTTAGAGACCAAACTCCTCAAGGGTTTGCTGTCGACATTATTGGAAACCAGCTTGCCATTGGGACAAGCGACGCAGGAACCGGCCTTGCCTTGACAGATGATGCCGGCCTTAGGATCAGAGTGCGGAAAACAGGCCCAACCTCCGATACCCAAGCGCCCCCTGTTCAAGGGATTCCTCCGCAGGCAACACATGGAGCTGCATTCTATGATGCAAGCCAATTTGAACAAGTTTTAGCACAAAATGCCCATGCAGATGAAGATTCATCTTGCACAGAAACGCTGGATAAATGGTTCTCAGGCATTTTCAGCTCGATCTCTTCCTTTTTCTCTTCGCTATTTAGCTGCCTTTGCTGCAAACCATCCGAGTAGCATCCTAAGAAGCTGTACTAGGGCCTGCCGTCAATTCAATTTCTGTCGTTTTTTCAGCCCCTTTTAAGAGACCGTTATTCGATTCAAAAGAACCAAAAAATCGACTGAAACTATTTATTAGAGTCGTTCAGACAATTCTTTTCCTCTTGCTCTCTTATAGATCCTGCTATAACCTTAGAGTCGAGCTCAAGGAAAACTACCACGTTCAAATCTAAATGGCAGAAAAAAGCGAAAAGGCGACCCCTAAGAAATTGCGCGACGCAAGAAAAAAGGGGCAGGTTGCAAAATCTCAAGACTTTCCTTCGGCCTTTACATTTGTCGTTTCGATCTCTGCCACACTTCTAACGGCAGGCCATCTCTATGAAATGCTCGCCGGGTTCCTCATATCGCTTTTCAAGATGAGCGGCGGGAATTTGGACATGCAAAATCAGGCTGCTGGCATTTTCTCAGAAGCGATCATGATCATTTTTAATACAAGCATGCCGATCATGCTCTTAACGACCTGCGTTGGCTTGCTTGTCAATGCCATGATCGTCGGCCCGATGTTTTCGTTTGAAGCCATGAAACCTGACATCAAGCGTCTTAATCCGATTTCAAATATCAAGAACATGTTCAAGTTCAAGACTGTTTTTGAAGTGCTCAAATCGATTTTGAAAATCTCCGGGGCGCTTATCCTGATCTATTCCGTTGTTTGGAATCAAATTCCTGAAATTGTGGCTACTGCAGCGTTGCCTGTTTACGGCGCAGCTCAAGTCTTCTCTAATTTTTTAGTCAATGTCATCATCCGCATCGGCATCTTCTTTGCTTTTATTGCTATTTTCGACCTTGTTTTCCAAAGAAGGACGTTTGCAAAAGAAATGATGATGGAAAAATTTGAGGTCAAACAGGAATATAAGGATACGGAGGGGGATCCCCACATCAAGAGCAAACGGCGCCATACAGCCCAGGAGATTGCCTACCAGGAAGGACCTGCAGCTGCGAAGCGGGCAAAGGCAATCATTACCAATCCGATCCACATCGCTGTTGCGATCGAGTATCATGCAGATACCGAGCCTGCGCCTAGGATCGTGACAATGGGTAAAGGGACCATTGCTGATTTGATCATCAAAGTGGCACAAGACAATGGGATCCCGATCATGAGGAACGTGACTTTAGCACAAACCCTTTTTGAAAAAGGGAAAATCAGCGATTATATACCTGAGGACACCTATCAAGCCGTTGCAGAGATCCTGAGATGGCTGGAAGGATTGGAATCATTCGAGACATCAGGAGCGGAGATCTTCAAATGAAAGAATTTATCGACAAGCTAGCGCGGTCACTGGGAGGCGACAAGGCCCTAAGACTCATTACTCAGTCCAGCGATATCGTCCTAGCTATGTTCATCATCATTTTGATCATGATGATCATCATTCCCGTATCGCCTGCCGTCATCGATAATCTGATCGCCCTCAACCTGACGATCTCCATCGGGCTTTTGATGGTGGCCCTTTACATTCCCAAAGCTGTCCACTTGTCGATGTTCCCCTCTCTATTGCTGATCACAACCCTCTTCCGTTTAGGGATTGAAATTTCTGCAACCCGCCAGATCCTGCTGCATGCCGATGCTGGACATATCATTTACGCTTTCGGAAACTTCGTCGTCGGCGGAAACTTCGTTGTCGGGGGTATCATCTTCTTGATCATCACGATCGTCCAGTTCATCGTTGTGACAAAAGGTGCTGAGCGCGTTGCTGAAGTCGCCGCCCGTTTTACCTTGGACGCGATGCCAGGTAAACAGATGAGTATCGACGCCGACATGCGCAGCGGTGTGATCGACGCCAACCAAGCCCGCGAACTGCGCCTTGCGCTGACCAAAGAGAGTCAGCTTTACGGAGCGATGGACGGTGCGATGAAGTTCGTCAAAGGGGACGTTATTGCCGGTATCGTCATTGCCGTTATCAACATCGTTGGGGGCTTGATCATCGGTATTTGGATGCACAACATGACCGCGCTGCAATCGGCCCAGGTCTATACCCTCCTTTCCATCGGAGGCGGCCTCGTCGCGCAGATCCCTTCGCTGCTCATTTCTTTGACAGCCGGTATCGTCACAACGCGCGTCTCTTCCGATAAAGCCGACTCCCACTTAGGTAAAGAGATCTCTCAACAGCTTCTCGGCCAGCCCAAAGCGATCCTCCTCGCATCGGGCGTCCTCTTTTTAATGGGATTCATTAAAGGATTTCCCTCTGTCATCTTCTTTGTCCTTGCGATCCTCATGGCAACAGTCGGCAGCGTTGTCTGGTACAACTCTAAAAAGGCCGCAACAAAAGCGTCCGCCGGCATCACCTCTGCCAAAGTCGATACGGAAGTTGCAGGCCATGCGGTCATTCGAGGCGGCGTTGACGACTACGCCTTGACCTTGCCCGTCATCCTTGAACTGGGCAAAAACCTTTCTAACGCCATCCGCAAGGACAAGCAAGGACAAACCTTTATCGAGGACATGATCCCTAAAATGCGCCATGCCCTTTACCAAGATTTAGGGGTCCGCTTTCCCGGCGTCCACGTGCGGACAGATTCTCCTACCTTAGAGGTGGATGAGTATTCGATCTTTTTGAACGAGGTGCCCATCGTCCGAGGAAAAATCTTTGAGACCGCCTTGCTAACAACAGAAAATGCGGAAACGCTCCGTCGTTACAACATCCCTTTTACGACAACAAAGAATACGATCGGCCAGCCCTCTGTCTGGGTCGACAACAAGTTCCAAGAAATCTTGCAAAAGGCAGGGATCAAATTCTGGAAACCCCTCGATGTGATCATCCTCCACCTCTCCTATTTCTACCGGCAGCACGCAGCAGACTTCATCGGGATCCAAGAAGTGAGAGGAATCCTTGAGTTCGTCGAAAAGTCCTATCCTGACCTTGTCAAAGAGGTCACCCGCCTTGTGCCGCTTCAGAAGTTGACAGAGATCTTCAAACGTCTTGTCCAAGAACAGATCTCGATCAAGGACCTCCGTACGATCTTAGAGGCCCTTTCCGAATGGGCGCAAACAGAAAAAGACACCGTTCTGCTGACAGAATATGTCCGCTCTTCGCTAAAGCGCTATATCAGCTACAAGTATTCCCAAGGCCAGTCGATCCTCTCTGTCTATCTTCTCGATCCAGAGATCGAAGACATGGTCCGCGGAGCGATCAAACAGACGTCGGCCGGTTCCTACCTTGCGCTTGACCCCGATTCTGTCCAGCTGATCCTCCATGCCACAAGGTCCACTGTTGTTCCGACACCTGTCGGCGGCCAGCCTCCTGTGATGCTGACAGCCATCGACGTCAGACGTTTTGTAAGGAAACTGATCGAAGGAGAATTCCCCGATATGGCGGTTGTCTCCTACCAAGAAATTGTACCAGAAATCCGGATCCAACCATTAGGTCGCATCCAACTATCTTAAACGAGTAGTCTATGGCTGATGATTTCTCCCCGACGCCGATCTACCCGACAGGGATGGATGCGAGCAAAGCACAGCAGGCCGCATTGCAGCGCGCTGCTGCCGGAATGGCAATCGCCCAAGAAGAGAGTTCGGAGAATTTCCAAGAATGGGTTGATGAAGGCGCATTCAACCCTGTGTTGATGGCCCGCAGATTTGAAAGCCTTGAGCTCAAAGCAAAAAAACGGGGCAAAGAAGAAGAAACGGAAAAAACAGAGAAAAAAGACGAGCAGGTCGTCGAAGTCCAGCGCCTCGAAGAGGTCAGCGAACAGTACTCGCGTAAAAACCCTGAGCTTCAAACGCGCAGCCTCCTCCTGCTACGCGCCCGGATATCTGACAGCGATACCAAAGAAGATATCCTCCGAAAAGTTTTAGAACTCTACCCCGACTATTCGCTTGCCGACGAAGCCCTTGACTTTCTTCTCGAAACGACAAAAGGCGACCTCGCAGAGAAAGTCAAACAGGCCAAAGAAGAGCTCAATGCGATGCACGGTAGAGAAGTGCGCGCTGGTAGAAACATCGGTGAGCAGGCCCGTGAATTTTCAAAGCAAGGTTTGGGATCTCCAACAGCGCTCAGAGACCTATATCGCGACATCACCGGCAATCCTCGCGACCCGCAAACGCTCTTTGCCGAACTCTCCAATCGATTCAACTTCGATAGGATGCGCACCGTGATCGACTTTGTCCTCCATTCTCTTGGCAACGACTTGAAATCAAGGGGCCCATCAATCGACCGCGGAGAACTGCACCGCTTAATGACGCAGGGAAGATCGATGCAGGCGATCCTTGGCATCTACCGCTACTTCAAGTCCAGGATGAACCTGATCGCAAACGCCTTCGAGCGGCAAGGACTCCGTCTCCCTATGCGCATCACCTTCGAGCTTCTTGCTAAGCTCTTTGTGAAGTTCCTCCAAGAACGATACCCCTCTTCCGACAAAGTGCTCCAAATGGCCCAGCATTTAGGCCTTTTAGAGGAGCTGCTTGGCCAAGTGATCATTTACACGCAAATGCGCGATGCTGTCCGCCATATAGCCCCCCGCCTATTCAAGTCGGAGCAGCACAGGCAGGATGTCCTCTCCACCTTCATCGATACGATCGAAGACCTTGACGACAGGATCGAAGAAGAAGCGGAAAAAGAAGAAGAAGAAAAGAACGACCAAGGCGGCGGACAAGAAAACGAAAAAGAACAGAAGTGATGGCATATGGATCGATTTGAAGAGATTCTCAGTGAACTTGGAAATTTGCTTGGGACCACCCTGCATCCTGACAAGCGGGGAGCTTGCAAGCTCAATGTCAATGATATCCTGCATGTCCAGATCGAAATGCAGCCTGGAAAAGAGAGGCTTCTTCTTGCCTGCATGATCTGCGAGATCCCGCCGGGAAAATTTCGTGAGAACATCCTTAAAGATGCTTTGAGGGCCAATTGGCCATTTCCAGTCCATGGGACACTTTCCTACTCTGAAAAAAACAATAAGCTTTGCCTCTTTGAATTCCTCTCCTTGGAAAACCTCACTGGCCAAAAACTCCTCGACAATCTGAACGCCTTCATCGCCAAAGCTGACAGCTGGCGGGTCGGCGTCGAGCAAGGACAGACAACCACCCTGATCCCTTCGGTCAAAAAGGGAGACTCTGGAATTTTTGGGCTCAAAAAATAAGATGCAGTTGCAAAACTGCCTTGCTTGGAAAAATTGTTGAGCAAATGAGTTGTGCAACGGCCTGTCTGCAGATTATACCGCGCGCGCTTAGGTTATAAAAATGGAAGAGATCAAAAAACACCTCCTCGAATCGATCACAGGCCCAATCTGGGAAAAAATCGGGGTAGTCCACCACCATGGGATCAACATTTCCCTCTCTTCCCTGCACAGTGAAAACAGCTCTGGCATTGGTGAATTCTACGACCTGATCCCGATCATCGACTGGTGTAAAAAACTTGGACTTGACGTCATCCAACTGCTCCCACTCAATAATTCAGAAGAAGATCCCAGCCCCTACAACGCCATTTCTTCCTGTGCGATCAACTTTGTCCACCTCTCCTTCCACAAGCTGCCCTATTTGGACCTTGCCTCCAGCCAAAAGAAAAAACTCAAAGACCTTATCGATCTCACCAAACCTCAAAGGATCCCTTATCATGAGGTCCTTGCGCAAAAGCTCGTCTGGCTCCACGCCTACTTTGAAGAGGTCGGAGAGACGCTGACAAAAAGCCAAGAGTTTCAGGACTACCTCTCTTCCAACCCTTGGGTCGAACCCTACGCTCTGTTCCGCACGCTCAAAGACCATTTGGGAAGAACGCCTTGGACCACCTGGCCCAATGAAGTCAAATCCCCAACTAAAAAAGAATACGAAGAACTGATCAAGATCTACTGGCCAAAAATTGCTTTCTACATCACCTTGCAATACCTGTGCTACCTCCAATTAAAATACGTGCGCGAATACGCTGCCGAAAAGGGCATCTTGCTGATGGGAGACATCCCGATCCTCCTCAGTCCGGATAGCGCCGACGTATGGCAAAATCCCGAATACTTCGATATCAACCTCTCTGCCGGCGCGCCGCCAGACCATTACAATCAAGAAGGGCAGTACTGGGGGTTTCCCCTCTATCGATGGGACGTGATGCGGAAAAACCAGTTCGCCTGGTGGAAACAGCGGCTAGGTTACGCCGCCAATTTCTACGATATCTATCGGATCGACCATGTGATCGGTTTTTTTAGAATTTGGACCATTCCTATCGGCCACCACAGCAAAGATGGGTATTTTTTGCCTGCAGAAGAGCATCAGTGGGAGCCATTAGGAAGGGAATTGCTTAAAATGATGGTCGCCTCCTCCTCCATGCTTCCGATCGCAGAAGATCTCGGTACGGTTCCCAATATGGTCCGTCCCGTGTTGCAAGAGATGGGCATCTGCGGAACCAAAGTCATGAGATGGATGCGCGAATGGGAGCAAGACCAGCGCTATATCCCCATTCAATACTATCCTCCGATCAACCTGACAACTGTTTCAACCCACGACTCCCCCACTTTGCAGCAATGGTGGAAAATGTTTCCTGACGAGGCAAAACCTTTTGCCAATGCCAAACATTGGGAATACCATCCCGATCTGACCATCGAACAGCGCAAAGAGATCCTTTGGGAAAGCCACCACACTTCTAGCCTTTTCCACGTCAACCTGCTTCAAGAATACCTTGCCCTTTTCCCTGAACTGGTCTGGCCCAATCCCGACGACGAGCGGATCAATATTCCAGGTCAAATCCTGCCGACCAACTGGACCTATCGCTTCCGTCCCTCTGTCGAAGAGATCATCGCCCATGAAGGGCTCGCCCAGGCCATTGAAAGGATTGTTGCCAGCTCCACGCCTTAAATGGAGTCCTGTTCTGGACATTAAGCCTTTGAATTAGAGAGTATAATCTAAAAATTGACTTGAGCTTTAAACGTATAACCTCTAGTGCCAAATGTTCCGTAAGTGCGGCGAAGATCTTTCCCTGCATTATTTATTGTTTGTAAAGCTCCTTGCAAAACTTCTTGAAGGTCGCTCATCCAAAGATTGAGCTCATATCCGGCAGATAAAAAAAGACTCCAAGAGCGAAAATTTTTTCCCCAAGACGGGCCCATCAAAAATTGAAAATGAGGAACCAAACGATGCTCATGGATCTTTGCGTCAACTAAAAGATTGGTCGGTCCGCTGAAAAGAACATCTCGCTGAAATGTATGGTTATGATAAACGCCAAAAATACCAGCAAGAGATGCTTGAGAAAAAATTCCAAAACCCTTGCCAATGATCCAGTCCCCTAGCATTCCAAGTCGAAACCCAAGGCCTTCAAAGCGCCACTTTACCTTCATAGTCGATTGTTCGCTGAACCCTGTATAGATAATTTTCCATTTCTGCTCCAAAAAAGCACCTGTCGGTCCAAATTGGAATCGCAACAGCAACCGTGAACGAACAAGAAACCGGGATGCTAGGTATAAATCTGCAACATGATAATGAAGGTCAACGTGGCTCTTAGCTTTTAACAGAGTTCCAGTATGTTGAGGGTAAGCTCCATTCAAAGAAGGAGGATTAATTGTTTTAGCTTTAGCTGAATTGTTTCCTTCATCGAAAAAGAATGTGTAATCCCCTTCGATCTCCCAAAAATCGGGTTTAAAACAATAACCCATTCCTAATCGGAAGCCCGGGGCCCATTCGTAATCGCCGCGCAAATAAGTGCCAATCGGACCTTGATTTCGTCCTGAAGGGATAGGTGGCTGAGCACCCTTTGTGACATAATCTAAATTTTCACAGTAGGCTTTCCAATAGAGAAAATCAGCATTTGTATAGAAAGAGGATCTATCAATCGGAAAACGGTAGCGGTCAAGAAACTCTTCTGTAAAAGCTGGCTCATGTAAAAAAGTTTCTCCAGCAGGTGCAGCGAGATATGCGTTCTCCTCTTCCCAGGCAATTTCTTCATCCAAGGAACCATTTTCACATGGCTTACCCATGACGGCAATAGATCGATCTGTTGTCTTATAATACTGAGCACTCATTAAAGAAGTGGTCATGAGAAGAAGGCATAAATATAGACTTTTTACAAACATCTTTTTGTTCCCCACGCTTTATGAAAGGCTGTGATGCTGTTGAGAATATACGAAATTAATTTTTTTGTAATGTTTCAAGCTTATGAGCCTATCGGCAATGTAGAGAAAAAAAATTGGGGAATCTTTTGAGTGCTTTTCGTGGTTTTCTCCTTGGAAATATTAGTAATATTCCCTTGTCGAAAAACACAAAAATCATCTCAAAATCTTCTCCCACTTTTTTCTCCCTACATTGCGGATAGGCTCATGTAGGATAAAGAAGAACATTTTTTATCCTATGGGACATTTACGTTTAGGTATTTCTTTTGCAGAAAACCCTATTCAGATACCCTAAGGGATTAAATATCCGTAAAAAACCATGCTGGCCCGCTTCTTTTTCATTCCTCTTTTTTTGGTTATTTCATTGGCAATCCCCTCTTTGCCCCTGCATGCCCGGAAAAAAATAAAGATCGAAGAAAGGGAAAGGCTGACATCTTCGCAGGCTGCCAAGCTTTCCTTAAAATCGTTGTTCAATACGTTAGATCCCCTTTCGATCTCCCAGCATTTAGCCTTCTATGAACTTTATCCTGACACTCCAGAAGGAAAGGCCGCTTTGAAACGGGCATGGGAATTGCTCGGAGGGGGTAATATTCCCTCACATGTCGCCCACGTGATGCTTCCGCATTTCGAGCTCAATGGGATCATCGCGCTTGTCAATAGGCAGTCTTTCGATCCTCCTGTGAAGCTGACGGAAGAACAATTGAACTTGGTCGATAAAATAGGCTCCCGGCTGTCAAATCGAAAGCTGAAAGGCGCCAGCATTTGGACCAAAGACGAGGCCCTTGCCTTGCCTCCTGAAGAGATCGATTTGGCCCGCGGCCTTCTGATCGACCAATTTGAAGGTTCCGAACAACTTAAGGACGAGGTCCTCCAATATGAGGCCAGCATCGATCTGATGGCGCTCCAGATCTTGGCGCGCCTTCCTCAAAATGCATCCCATGAAGAGAAGCTCCGCGCAATCAATCAGTTTGTCTTCCATGAAATGCAGTTCCGCTTTCCTCCCCATTCGATCTATGCCAAGGATATCGACCTCTACACCTTTCTCCCTTCAGTTATCGACAACCGGCAAGGGGTGTGCTTGGGAGTCTCGATCCTCTATTTATGCTTAGGCCAACGGCTCGATCTTCCTTTGGAGATCATTACCCCTCCCGGCCACATCTATGTCCGTTACAGGAACGCAGACAAGATCATCAATATCGAGACCACTGCGCGGGGTATCAATCTCCCTTCCGAGGTCTATCTCGGAATCAATACGCGCAAGCTCCAGCAGAGGAACATTAAGCAAGTCATCGGCATGGCTTTTTTCAACCAAGCTTCTGTCTCCTGGTCGCGCGGCGACCATGAGACCACTGTTGCGCTCTATGAAAAAGCGCTTCCCTATATGAAAGACGACCCGCTGCTTAAAATGTTTTTAGGCTTTAACTACCTCTTCATCGGAAAAACAGCGCAAGGAGCCAAGCTCCTCAAAGAGATCAAAGGGATGACCTTTGAAGAAGCTGTATCGCCTGAATCGATCCCCGAAGATTATCTCAATGGAAAAGTGAACGCGGAAGGGATCAAGGCGGTCTTTATGCCTGTCGATGAGACGCGCGAATCAATCATCAAGAAACAAAAAGAACTAGAAGAGATCACCGCCCGCTATCCATCCTACCGCGCAGGCCTTCTGCAGCTTGCAACAACATGGCTCCAATTAGGAAGGGGCAGCGAAGCCATGGAGATCCTCCAACGGCACCATCGGCTCGATCCAAACAATGCAACTGTAGAATATTATCTTTCGATCATTGCTGCAGGGAGGCTTGATTACCATCTTGCCTGGTCCCATCTTCAAAAAGCCGAGGCCCTCGTTCAAGAGAGAAACCACCGTCCAAAAGCGCTTCTTGGACTGAGAGACCAGCTGCGCAGAGTCTGCCCCGAGCCATAAGCTGATCAAATGTTAAGGCAAAACCGACAATGCCAGAAACGGATTCTTCAGCTTGTTTCGGCATTTCTTCTGAACCCTTGAATTTTGTAATCAATTCTTGAATATTTATTTACATCAAAGTATACCAAAACAAGATAGAAAACGAGGATATGAAGATGGCCAAAAAACTTCTCATCGCTTCAGCTGTTGCAGCTATGCTTATCCAAACCACACCCTCATTCGCTTTGATCTTGCTCGATGAGGTCATGAGTAGGGACGTCCAGCAAAAAACAGGAGTGGCTAATTTAACTCCATTGCAGAAAGCGGCATTAGAAGATTGGCTCAATGCAAATTTTGAAGTGAAAAGTTCCAAGGTCGAGAGGCAAGCACCTGAAATCATGCTATCGATCAATATTGAAGGCGGAAGAAAACTGCAGCTCTCTGACGGAACGATGTGGGAAGTCGATCCGAACGACGTTGTTCAATCTTCAGTATGGATTACACCTTTTCCCATCCGGATCGTTCCAAGCGACAGCACAGACTATCCTTTCTTGCTCGTCAATAAAACATCTGGAGTATCCGTCAAGGCGCGCAAAGTTGTACCCGGTTCCGAAGCTGAGAGAAAACAGCCTAGCCCTCCAACCATGACGAGCCAACCTCCAACAACACAGCCGACCGCTCCGAGCCAGCCTTCACCAACCCAGCCTCCAGCTGGACAATAGAAGAGGTTGCAAAATCCAACTAGCCATTTTGCTAATGAGGCAGTTTTGCAATTGCCTCTAATGGCCAGCTACGCCAGATTGGGTCAAGAAGTTGTCGTCCAGACCTTTAGAACACTGAACACAGTTGATCCGATCTTCAACAGCTGCATGGATCCTTCCCAGCTTTTTCAAATAGTCGACGACAACTGTCACAAGTTCCATCCGATGAAGGGGTCCGATCAGCAGCTTCCCCTTTTTAAAGCAGTTGTATCCGTCTCCTCCATTATACATGTAGTCAACTGTCGCCACTCGATAGAGCCCTTTGCGGTCTAAAGGCAGCCCGTTGATCCCTGCATGTGTTATCCTCCGGCCAGGAAGCTGATTGGAGTCGAATGCATATTCTATCCCCGATACTTGGGCAAAACGGCCGGCCTTTCCTTCGATTTGCGATACTCCATTTTCAAGAGCCTCCAAAATTTCTTCTCCCGTAATCTCCACGAGATAGCAGATATTGGCGAAGGGAAGCTCTGACAAGATATCTTTAAAAGTGATCATCGTGCCAGGAGCATAGGTCCTATCGCCTCGAATAATGCCGCCGCTGATGATCGCAACATCTGCATTGCAGCTAAAGCGGAGTGCGTCTGCAATGAGATTTCCGACCGTTGACTCTTGGGAACGGACCTTGCCGCCGCTGCTGTCCAATAAAGTCGTCGTGATTGCAACCGATTGTTTCGCATGCTCTTCAAAAAGCGCTTCATACCCTTGGATCTTTCCCGCGATTTTAGGATGTTCCGGGATCCGATGATTGGCGATGACTTTCCAAGATGGGAACACTTTGACCAAAGAGGTCTTTTCATCTTTTTCGATGAGCAAATTAATTCGAGAAAGGAAATGGGCGTTTTGTCCCGATTTATGAACAAATGTCTTCCCATCGTACCATGTAAACGGATCATGGTCATGGCCTCCCAGAATCACATCGATTTCAGGGACCTCGACAGCCAATTGCCTGTCCTCCTCCATAAAAAGATGGGTCAGCGCAACGATCACATCGGCGCCTTCTTTCTTAAGTTGCTGCACCATTTGTTTGGCAGTAAAGGCAATTGGCGTAAAGCACACCTTCCGGTTTGTGGAAGAGAGCAGAGGTGTTTCTACAGTGATTAAGCCAAAAAAACCAATTTTCACCCCTTCTACGTCTATGATCTTGGTCTGATTGGAACCCGTAAAGTACCGGCACTCTGTATCAAAAGCGTTGGCCGCCAACCATTGGAACTTGGATTCAGCTATTCTTTCTTTGACAATCTCAGGGCCAAAGTCAAACTCGTGATTTCCTAATGCCACGAGATCGACGCCCAAATCGTTCAAAAGCTCGATCCGATGCACAGCTTTGTCAAATGCTGAGAGGATGGAAGGAAAGAGAAAATCTCCATTGACCGTTGTGATATGGTTTTTGGCCTTTTCCCTCTCTTTTTCGAGAAGGGTATAAAGCCCGGCATACCCCCCCTTGCCATCCCGATCAGGGGAAATCGTATACACGTCATTAAAAGAAAAAATGGTGAACGAAACCGTTTTGGCATGCGCCGCATGAAAAATTCCAGAACAAACAAGTAAAAAAAATGTAATGAGTGTTCTCAGATTCAACCAATTCATCACAACACCAATTCCATAGAGGATATTGCGTGAAAGATAATTTGTTAGGAACCTGATTGTCAAGAGAGAACGAGAGGTGATTGACTGGAAGGGTTCCAAAGGGGTATATTTTGTTCTGATCATTGGAGCCAATGAGAGGTTTTTTATGTCTCCACAATTCACTGAAAACGTTCGGGATGCCTTAGAAAAGGCTTTTAGCTATGCGCAAGAGCATCAGCATACCGAAGTAGGAGAAAACCACCTTCTCCTAGGTTTTTTAGAAGATCCCCAAGGATACTTTTCAACGCTGTCCTCCTCTTTAAACCTCAATGCCGCAACACTGCCGCAACAGATCAAGACAGCCCTTGCAAAAGTTCCCACTTTCGCTGAAGCTTCCCAAGCCCCCGCCGTTTCATCCCAATTGCAAAACCGGATAGCAGAGGCGCAAGCCATTGCTAAAAAATGGAACGACACCTATTTAAGCAGCGATCATTTTTTCTATGCATTTTGGCAGTCGGGAGGAGAACCTTTTGCCACCTGGAAAAAAAAATCTCCGATTTCTCTCAGCGAAGTAGAAAAAAAGATCAAACAAATTCGAGGAACGACACGTATGGACTCCCCTACCGCAGAAGCCAGCGTTCAAGCGTTGGCAAAGTACTGCCGCAATCTCACATCCCTTGCTAAAGACGGCAAGCTCGACCCCGTTATCGGCCGCGACGAAGAGATCCGCAGGACGATGCAGGTCTTGAGCCGCCGCACCAAGAACAACCCTCTTTTAATCGGAGAACCTGGCGTTGGAAAAACAGCTATTGCAGAAGGACTTGCTCTGCGCATTGTCCAAGGAGACGTCCCCGATTCCCTTAAAGACAAACAGCTCTATGTCCTCGATATGGGAAGCCTCATTGCAGGAACTAAGTACAGAGGGGAATTTGAAGAGAGGTTAAAAGGGATTTTAAAGGAAATTGAAGAGGGCTCTGGCAAGACCCTTCTTTTTATTGACGAGGTCCACACGCTTGTCGGCGCCGGCGCCGCTGAAGGGGCCATGGACGCCGCAAATCTTCTTAAGCCTGCCCTTGCCCGAGGAACGCTCCACTGCATCGGCGCAACGACCCTCAACGAATACCAAAAGTACATCGAAAAGGATGCTGCCCTAGAGCGCCGGTTTCAAACCGTTTTCGTCCAAGAACCTTCCGTCGACGACACGATTGCGATCTTAAGAGGCCTTCGCGAGCGTTACGAGATCTTTCACGGAGTCCACATCACCGAAGGAGCTTTGCACGCTGCCGTCCTTCTTTCGAACCGCTACATCACCGACCGCCGCCTGCCCGACAAAGCGATCGACCTGATCGACGAAGCCGCCAGCATGATCCGGATGCAGATCGGAAGCCTTCCCCTTCCCATTGATATCAAGGAAAGGGAGCTTTCCAGCATGATCGTCAAGCAGGAAGCGCTCAAAAGAGAGGATTCCCCAAGCGCCGCAGGAGAAGCGAAAAAATTAGATGGGCAAATTGCCAAGGCCAAAGAGGACCTGTCCGTTTTGCGCGAGCAATGGAACCAAGAAAAAAAGCTGATCCAATCGCTCAAAGAGAAAAAAAACGCCCTTGAGACCCTCCGTTTCCAAGAAGAAGAAGCAGAACGCGGAGCCGACTACAACAAGGTGGCAGAACTGCGCTATAACGCCATCCCCAAAATGAAAAAAGAGCTGGAAGAGGCCCAAAAGACATTGAACGAAAAGCCCAACCGCCTCCTTCAAGAAGAGGTCGATGAACCGCTCATCGCTCAGATCGTCGCTAAATGGACCGGCATCCCGGTCAACAAGATGCTCGGAGGCGAAGCAGAGCGGCTGCTCCACCTGGAAAAAATCCTTTCTGAACGGGTCGTTGGCCAACCCTTTGCCGTCCAAGCGGTCAGCGAAGCGATCCGCAGGTCGCGCGCCGGTCTTAACGACCCATCCCGCCCTGTCGGCGTCTTCCTCTTTATCGGTCCTACGGGAGTTGGAAAAACAGAGCTTGCCAAAGCCCTTGCCGACCAGCTCTTTAACCAAGAAGAAGCGATCATCCGTGTCGATATGTCGGAGTACATGGAAAAGCACAGCATTGCCAAGCTGATCGGGTCTCCTCCCGGATATGTCGGGTACGAGGAGGGCGGCCAGCTCACAGAAGCGCTCCGCAGAAGGCCCTATGCCGTGGTCCTCTTCGACGAGATAGAAAAAGCGCACCACGATGTCTTCAATATCCTCCTCCAAATTTTTGACGACGGAAGGATCACCGATAGCAAAGGCCGAATGGTCAACTGCAAAAATGCCCTTTTCATCATGACCTCTAACTTAGGCTCGGAACAGCTCCTCGAAAAAATCCGCACCCATTCTCCTGAATGGACCAAAGATGCCGTCTATAGCATCGTCGAACCGATCCTAAAGGCCCATTTCCGTCCTGAATTCCTAAACCGCCTTGACGACATCCTGCCCTTCCTGCCTCTGCAAGAAAAAGATATGGAAAAGATCGTCCTGATCCAACTGAACCGCGTGGCCAAACGGCTGCTGGAACGGAGCATCCATCTGGAGTGGGACAAGCCAGTCTTGAGCTACCTCGCGCAAAAAGGGTACGATCCGTTCTACGGGGCCCGTCCCTTAAAACGGCTGATCCAGCAAGAGGTCGTCAATGTCCTCTCGACCGCTCTTCTTAAGGGAGAGATTAAAAATGAACAGACCATTCTCCTCTCCATGCAAAAAAGCAAAGATGGGGAAGAGAGCATCTCCTTTAAAGCAAACGGAAAATCAAAATGAAAGCCATATTCCGTCTTTTCCTCATCATCGGATGCGCCGCAGGCCTTTATTTTTTTGCGGAAAGCCAAACAAAGGGATTCCGCTATTACCACCTCATTTCCAATTTGCCTAATGAAGAGCGCTGGGAAGTACCGCCTCTTAGCAATGAAGAGATGGCCCGCATCAATCACCTGCTTGAACAGCCATTTACCCTTCTAGGATCAGGAGGATGGTGCCACGCATTCTTAGGGCAGGACCAAAAGACGGTGATCAAATTTTTCAAGCACAGCCATCTCTACCCTCAAAATATTCTGCGCGATTTCTCCTTTAATAAACTTCTATTAAAAAGCCCTCCCGACAACTACCTTCCCTACTATTTCCAACCGTTTAACTTCATCAGCTGCACGTTGCTGTATACGAAGCTCAAAGAGCAATCGGGGATCCAATACGTTCACATCAATAAGACAGAAGGTCTGCATCCCACTGTTACCCTTTACGACCATATCGGAATCCGTTACACGATCGACCTGGACAAGACCGAGTTCATCGTCCAAGAGCGAGCTGAACTGATCTTCCCCCATATACAAAAACTTGTGAAAAAGAAAGATATCCCAGGCGCTAAAAAGGCGATCGACGACATGCTCGATTGCATCTTGAGCATCTATAAATCGGGCGTCCGGGATGCAGACCATGCGCTGCGCAACAATTTCGGCTATATCGGAGACCGACCGGTGACCATCGACTTAAGCTCTTGGGTGCCGGACGAAAGGATGAAAATCCCCGGCAACTACAAAAAAGAGATCGTTGTTAAAACAAGACGGCTCAGTAGATGGTTGGACAAGTACCACCCGGAGCTCTACAACTACCTCGAAAACCGCCTCTCGGAGATCATTGAAACCGGGTGACCTCCTGCTCTAATACAGATATAAAGCACCCGATCCTGCAGAGAAACTTCTCCAATTCCAGCTCCAAGAAAAAATCGATGAACTTGAGACCATTTGCAATTAGCGTGAACAGACAAAGCTCTGCAGGAACAGGTCATTTTTTACTAGAAATAAGCTGGGTTCGTTTTCCTTAAAACTCAAAGCCTGCTTTGACGGTAAGCCCTTGAATATTCATGTTTCCAGCGCGGTATTCTACTGTGTTAATTAAAAGATTATAATCCATCCAAACTTGTTCTTCCCATCCGGCTTGAAGAGTTAGCTGATAGCGGTCTTTATAAAACCATGTCATATAAGTTAGTCCTAGACTCATTTCAATTACCGTCACGATCTGCTGATTCTTAGCTGATGTGTTTTGGGTTGTAACATTTAAGAAAGGACTGGCAGTGTTTGCTCGAACGGTTTCTATCTGCTTTGCGCGCGAATCGAAAGACGTCCATAAGGGAGAAATCGATAAGTTGCCATAGAGTCCCCAATGCTTGGTAAAATGCCATACAGTATCTAAACCTGCACGTAAACCAATCGACCACATTTTTTGGTCCAGATCTAGATCCCACTTGTTAACATTTGGCAGAACTGATGTTGGCCCAAAAATATAATCCAAATCCAGGTCATCCTTTAACCATGCCGACTTCAGTCCAAAATGAGGCCTTAAAGTCAAATAACGGCTAATAAAAAAATTACGGCCAAGCTCGAGATCTAGAACATTGAAATGCTGCTCGAATTCAGCAGAAGCCTTAGTAGGGATGCGGTAAGAAAATGCTCCGCCGTTGTTAAGCAAATAAAATGCCGAGAACAACCCTTTTGCCGTATCAAATCTCATGGCATTCTCTTTTTCTTCGCCCCTAAGCCAAGTGTATTGGGCGTAGAGGTCCCATCCATCGTGAGCAAAATGAAGTCCTGCGCCAACCTTGAACCCGGGCTCAAAGTCAAAAGGAGCGGATTTTAAGTGCCCCTTCTTTACGCTAGTTGTTGTGTTCACAGTAGGATGAGTGCCATTGGCAACATACTGATAATTGTTCATCGTCCTTTTCCACCAAATAAAATCGGCCGTAATCAGAAAATCTGCCCCATGGCTGACCACAGGAGCAACAGGTGGAGTAACAACATACTTAGGTTGGGTAGTGACCCCTTGAGGTTCCTGAGGTTGAACTGAAGAAGGGCTCGTTTCAGCAGCAGACAAAGAGGAAAGTGCACAGAAAGACAGCAGCAATAAATTCGATTTTCTCATCGGTTCATCTCCATGAGTTTGAACGAAACAACTGTTTATCAAAGATGAATGAGTAACAGAAAGTTTTAGTTTACATCAAGAATTTTATTAATCTTAGAAATGAGCAACTCTTCCTTCCAACCTACTGGAATGGACGCCCGCGTTGCAATCCTTGGAAATAAAAACTGATCATAGCTGACTTCAGGGAACCTCTTTGAAGCACTGCTCCTGGCGAGCCTTTCTCCTTTCCGAGTAAATATGGAGGATGATCCCTGCTATGATAAGACCCGAAGCGCTTAACGTCTTTAAGTCTACATGCTCGTCCAGAAACAAATAGGACAAGAAAAGAGAAATAATTGGAACAAAAATTAAGCCTAACGAAGTCACGGAAGGTCTCAGTTTAATGCTCACATGGATCATGAGCCAATATCCCACGGCAGTCGCAATGGACCCTGCATAAAAGACCGATCCCAACGTTGGGAAGTTCAGATCGGGTAGAGCAAAATGCTCCCCTTCAAGATATGCCCAAACAAACGTGCAGAAAGATGCAAACAAGAGCTGCCATGGAAGCAGTTGAAGCGGAGGGCGGTGCCATTTCATATGGCGGGCGAACATGATCCCTATCGCCCAGCAAAGAGAACCTGCTAACATCGCCGCATCTCCGATCCAAATCCTCTCATGCCAATTGAGATACAAAGGATTGACAAAAAGCAGCACGCCAATGATGCCCAACAAAAAACTCGTCCAGTCCAAGCCCGCCAGCTTGCTCCCCCAAAATAGGGAAAGAGGGATAACCCAGACCGATGTCGTATAGATAAGGAAGCTCGCTTTTCCAGCTCCAAGGATCGACAGGCCATAGTTGGACAGAAAAAGGGTCAATGCAATTTGAAATAAACTGACAACAAGGACGACTGGCAGGTCCTTTTTCCGAGGTATCACGAAATTGTTGCTGCCGATGACGATCAAAAACATCGTGATCGTCGCAAAAATAAAACGGAGCAGGATGAAATGGGTTGCACTGATATGCTCCAATCCGATCTTAGAAATGGGGAAGTTCATCCCCCAGATTAAGATCAATAGGATAAAAGTCGTAAAGGGGCTTCTTAGTTTCATCTTGCCTATCCTTGTTTTTCTACGAGCATTGCTAATACGGATTTTTCAACCCCCGAAGAACTCGTCCCCTTGATCCGCTTTTCCTGATAATTGACAAATGGATTTGTGATCACCCGATCAAAGAAGGATGGGTTTTCATAATTGGACTCATCCAGAAAGCAAACAAAACGGCTCCCTTTGCGCATATGCTTGTCAAGACAAATTGAGAGCACTTCAAAGATCATATCGGAACTCTGCTCGATGCGGACTGGGAGCGCCTGGGACTGTTCTTTTGGAAGCTTGTGCTCAGCATGCACTTTTTCATACTGCGCCTCTGTGATCTGCCCTCTTTGCTTGAGCTGATGCAAGAAACG
>JAFEGF010000039.1 GCA_018240225.1 Verrucomicrobiota bacterium | reverse complement strand
GCCGATAAATGCGGATGGGAAGACTCCATTTCATGGGGGCGTGGATAGATGGCGCGTGCGATGAGCAAGGAGATCAGAGCGAGCGCGGCGGGAATGGCAAGCAGGGCAAAACCGAGATGGAAGCTCTGCTTCCAAAATAAGATGCCGGACATAAGAAGCGGGCCGGTCAAAGCGCCGATCCTGTCCATCGATTCATGGACCCCAAATCCAAAGCCCCGTCCAACATGTGCGGTGGCATAGGAAAGGATCGTATCTCGCGCAGGAGAGCGGATGGCTTTTCCGAACCTTTCGAGAATGATCAAAAGGGCTGCCATATAGGGCTGGTCGACAAAGGCTAACAGCGGGATGGCGATGAGATTGATGGTGTAGCCGACAAATGTCAGTAGCCAGTATTGGCGTGTCTGGTCGGTCAGATACCCTGAAAGGAGGCGGACTCCATAGCCGACAAACTCACCGAATCCCATGACGGCGCCGATCAAGGCTCCGCTTGCGCCAAGGGAGAGGAAAAAGGGGCCGAAGACGCTGCGGGCACCTTCGTAGGTGATGTCGGCAAACAGGCTGACGATGCCGATCAGAAAGATGAACTTAAGGGCGTAGGAGCGGGATTTTTTGGTTGGGTGCATCATTCTCCTGCTTATTTTTGTAATTTTGCATTTGAACTGCAAAATTGCAAGGATAGGATTCAAATTATTGGTTGGTAAGATTTTATATCGAATGGTTGGGGAATATTATCTGCTGCTTTAAATTCATAAAACCCGATGGAGGGCTGCATAAAAGCAAATATTTGATTGCATTCTGCTCCAGGTTTTCAGTCATGCTATAATATTTCTCATGCATCAGTATAGGATGTGCTTATATAACTTATTGAAATCGATTTGAATCTCTTATAGAATAAAAAACATTAATCCTAATAAAGGAGCTGCGTCCAGTGAGAATTTAAGTTTGAATCCCATCTGTAAATAGAACAACCCAAGGATCAAACTTATGTCTCGGCTCTTTCTGCAATTTTCACATCTTTTTAAATTTTTTAACGCTTTTCCTCTTTTCGAGGATATCGCTCTTTCAATCAACGAAGGCGATGTTTTTGCTCTGATCGGAGAAAACGGGGCTGGAAAAACAACGCTCCTTCAGCTTTTGTCTGGAACAGTACAAGCTGATTTCGGAAATTTGAGTCGAGCATCCGGCCTTTCGATAGGATTTCTACCTCAGGAGATCGTTCTGGCCGATCCATCGATTTCTGTAAGGGAATTCATAGAAGGAAGTTTTCTTTCTGATCTCGAAAGAGAAATGGATGCCTGTCTTGAAGATCCGGATCGTTTAATGCAATGGTCGGAGCTGCACGAAAAATATGTTAGCTTGGGCGGATACCGGCGGATTCCGATTGAGCAGATATTGCAAGGATTAAAGCTTGAAAGCGGTCTTTTTGATCTTTCTATGTCTGAGTTAAGCAGCGGCCAGAGGGCCCGTGCGGCTCTTTCCAAAGCTGTAATGGAAAATCCGGATCTTTTGCTTTTGGACGAACCTACCAACCATCTTGATCAGGAAATGATTCAATGGCTGGAATCAGTTTTGAAACAAAGGAAGGGATCATGCGTGATTGTCTCGCACGACCGCAAGTTTTTAAATGCAACCTGCAACCGCCTTATCGAGATTAAAAACGGAAAGCTTGCAAGTTACGGAGGAAGCTATGATTTTTTCTTGGAAGAGCAGGCAAGGAATTTTGAAAGACAGATGAGAGCCTATGAAGCTAAGGAAGAACAGAGAGCTATTTTAAAGCAAAAAATCAAGGCGGTTACTTTTTCTAAAGGAAAACCTCCTCCCACGAAGGACCGCAACTTCATGGCCTACGACAAAAGAGGGGAGAAACATCAAAAGTCGATGCAGCATAAGCTTGACGCTATGAAAGGACGCCTTGAGGAAATTGAATCGAATCTTCTTCCTCATCCAAAGCCGAAGAGTATCAAGGGGCTTAAATTCGCCCCTTCACCCTTGAACTCTCCCGTTGCAATCGAACTAGAGGTTGCTAGCAAGGCTTATGGAAACAAAGTCTTGTTTTCCAACCTCTGCAAGACTATCTGCAAAGGAGATAGGGTTCTTATGACAGGCCCAAATGGATGCGGTAAGACTACGCTCTTGAAGACGATTGCCGGAATCATTGCATTAGATGAAGGTGTCATCCGTTTAGCTCCTACTGCAAAAATTGCTTTCTTGGATCAAGAGGTCGAGCTGCTGCCTATGGATCAAACGCCCATTCAATATTATGAATACCGGTTTTGTCTTACTGAAGAGGACTTAAGGCGCGAACTTCATAAAGCGGCCTTGGAAGGAGCGGATTTGTTAAGGCGCCCATTTTATACATTGAGCACAGGACAACGAAAGCGGATGCTGCTGTTAGCTCTTGTTCTGGAAAGGCCGAATGTCCTTTTATTGGATGAACCGACGAACCATCTGGATTTCATGACATTGGAAGCATTTGAGAAGGCCATTCTTGAGTTTGAAGGGGCCGTTGTAGCAGTGTCGCACGATGCCACTTTTATTGAAAAAATCGCAACTCAAGAATGGAAGCTTGGAACGAGTTGATCTTTCTGTTTTTTACATTGAGGCGGTTTTGCAACTGCCTCTAGAGATCAGACAGAAAAAATGGGCAGGGATTTTTTTTCGAGGGCAAGGGCAGTATTTTCCCTTTCCAGCAGCTCTTTGCCGGAGAAGGTGACAAAGACCCCTTTGTCCTTTTTGGGAAGGATCTCCATTTCAATAGCGTGTTGGACCTCTTTGGGAGTGAGGGCGAGGAGCCTGTCGCGGAACTGCTGCCGCATCTCTTTGCTCTTGCCGTCGCGCCACCAGCTATAGGCAGTCAGGCCGCGGCTTCCAGGGGCGATCGGCGTATCGAGCTGTTGGACGATCCCCAGTTTTGCCTCTTCGAGGTCTTGGACTGTGAAGTGGCCGCCGGCAATTGAATCGATCGCCTCATGGAATGTGTTCCAGGTTTTTGCGATGTGCGGGTCTCGGTAGGAATGCAAATAGAAGTTGCCGGTGCTGGCGGTGTAGCTGGCGCCGCATCCATAAGCTCCTCCCTGCTCGCGGATTTTCCGATGGAGGACCTTGTTGTCCAAAAGAAGCGTTGCAACGACAAGAGCTGGTGCAAAAGGGTGGATGTAGGTGATCGTTTTATACGCCTCGGCGTTGAAGGCGACTTGGGAGGCGATGGTGCGCGCTTGCGATGAGATGGTCTGAAGAGGAAATTCCCCTTTCCAAGGAGTGAAGGGTTTGCTTTGCAGATTGGTCAGGCCATAAAAGTCGTGGGAGACAAGTTCGTGGAGCATCTCTTTGCTGCAGCTGAGCACAAGGTGGGGCTGATGGAATGAGAAGAGCCTTTCTTGCAGATCGAGCAATTGATCGACGAGCTTGGGGAGATTGTTGTCGAGGTCTTTGCAAATTTTTTCGATCGTTTGGTAGTAGCGGACTCCGAACCATGCTTCGCTGATATGCGCTGCGGGAGTAAATCCGCTTAAAGCCAATTGGATCGCATAGCGCATCCCTTGCCGATTTAAACGGTTGCGCAGAGAATCGCGGAGCTGGATGAGCAGTTCATGGATCCTGTTCTTTTCATCGTAGCGCGGTCGAAGGGCGGTGTCGCGGATCAGTCGGAAAAGGGGCTCGGCTTTTCGGTAAATGGCCTTTCCTCGGATATTGATGCACGGTTTGGACAATTTCGGATCGCTTGCTTGCACGTGAAGGGCGCAAGCGGCGCCGATGCCGCCGGTGTGGGCTTGGATATATTCCAGGTTTGCGACGTAGTCCCGATCGCCGCTTCCGATTTCGGGAAGTAGGCTGGTGAGAAGATGAGCATAGGGAAGTTCCTCATCCGATAGATTGGGAAGATCGAAAATAAGATCGGCGTAGAGCAAATGGTTGGTGAAGCAGTCGTGGTGGAAAATATCGAAATGTCCGTGCCGAATGTGCTTAAGAGAGAAATCGCGGACCAAAGGGGTGACATCATCGAGCGTGACTTTGGGGAGGCAGTCCAGAGATTGCTCTTCCGTTTGCTTTTGGTAGGCGGCAAGCTGCTGCGTCTGTGCCAGGATCTTATCAACTTGCGCCTGCGTTAAATTCTCCTGGATCCCATGAAGCCATTTTTTCTCTTGCTTGATCTCTTCCGAAGATAGCTCCGGGTCGGGATGCATATCGATCCTCACCCGGTGGAAATTGTTGAGCAAGTATTTGGAGATGAGGTTAGGGAAGTAGGATGGGTCTTTGACTTTGGCGATCAGCGCTTCGAACAGAGAGTGGATCATGAGGGCATATTCAGGGTCGGCGCCATGCTGTTTTGCAAGGGCTGAGCGCATGAACAGGGTCAAACCGAATGGCGCATGGTCTCCCGAGATTTCAAGGCGGGCAAGCTCAAGCTGATGGATCGCCGCTTCGATTAAGTGGGGAGGGATCCCTTGCGAGACGATCTCTTCAAGGGCTTTTAGAATTGTCTGTTCCAATTGCTCAAGGTTGGCAGGATTGCACCCTTTGCAAACGAGGACATAAGGTATCTCGCTCATCTCCGTGTCCATGAAGGCGTCTGCTTGAACGCAGAGTTTTGAAGCCAATATCGCCTTTTTCAGAGGAGAGGCATCGGTCTCCATCAAGATGGAATCGAGTACAGACAAGGCAAGGACCTCGTCCTGCGCAAGCAGAGGCGCTGTCAGCCAGCCCAATGAGAGGAGGGTCCTGTTCTGAACTTCTTCCGACTCGGAAACGGGATAGCGCATCGTCTCATGGACAGGCGTTAGGAACCGTTTTTGCTGAGGAAGGGGAGGGATCGGAATGACCTTTTGGACGTTTTTTAACGTTTTTTCTTGGATGTAGTCGAGGTGCTGTTTCAACGGAAGGTTGCCGTAAAAGAAGAAGAGGCAGCGGCTGGGGTGGTAGTAGGTCTCATGGAATTGGATCAGCTCTTCGTAGGTGAGGTTCGGGATGTCGTAGGGATCTCCTCCAGAATTAAAGGCGTAAGGGAGATCTGGAACCAAGCGGTGCATCATTGCATGCCAGAGGCGTGCATCTGCAGATGTGAGCGCTCCTTTCATTTCATTAAAAACGATCCCTTTGATCTCAAGCGGAGATTTTGGGTCTGACGGGTTCGAAAATTCCAAACGATGCCCCTCTTGCAAAAAACTCAAGAGTTTAAGCTGGGGATGGAAGACCGCATCGAGGTACACATCAAGCAAGTTATAAAAGTCTTTCTCGACCTGTGAAGCTGCAGGATAACAGGTAAAATCAGAGCCTGTAAGGGCGTTCATGAATGTGTTCAAGCTGCGCCGGTTCATGGCAAAAAAGGGGTCTTTGACTGGAAACCTTTTCGAGCCGCATAAAGCCGTATGCTCGAGGATGTGGGCGACGCCGTTGGAACTTGTAGGAAGGGTTTTGAACGAGAGGCAGAAGAAGTTTTCAGGATCGTCGTTTGCGATGTGCATGATCTGCGCGCCGCTTGGCATATGGAGCAGTTCGCGCAAAATGCATTTGAGTTCTGCAATGAGAGTGTACTTGGTGACAACAAAGTCGTGATAACGTTCGCCGGGGGCGTTCAAAAACGGAGGCTCATGGACCATGTTTTTTTCCTAGCTGCTCATGGTTTCGCAAGTATATACTGCTCCCACTTGAAAGTCTCTAACTTTCAACCGTCAGCAGTATAGATAAGAAAACCGTTAATGTCTATGGCTTAAGAGCTGAACCGGGCCTATTTCACCTTGTCGAATGGAAAAGAATTTTTCAGAGCTTCCAGGTCGCACTGGGGAAGAGGCTCTCCTCCCATCTTCAATGCTTCCTCGACCGAGGTTGCGAATCGGAACATTGATCTGTTCGTTCCGAGGTAGTAGTCGGTGTACTTGAACAGATCTTCTGTATTTGACTTATTGTCGATTTGGAGCAGACGGGCTGGGATCCCAAAAGCCTCGGCAATAATAATTCCCGACAAAGCGCTTGAGATGACAAATTTGCTGGCTAATATCTTTTGGACGACGATCGACCAATGTTCCTTGACGCTGACCATGTTAGGATAGCCTGCAAAGAGGGGCTCGTCGGAAAAATGGGGGATGATGATGAACTCGTATTGAGGTTCGGCAGGCTTTTGGAATTCGGGGAACAGAAGGGGGAACAGAAGGGTTGGATCGCCATAGATTTCAGGACAATCGATGCCCCGCTTTAATAGAAATTCTCTAGATAATGGCCCTCGGACTGCCCGGACGTCCAATTGGGTAAAGCGGTAAGACTGTTGGGGTGCAGTTCCGTTGACACCAGTTCCCCAGACCAGGTCGTTGTCTTGGGCATAGTTCATGATCGAGCCGATCCCGAGCAGTTTTTGCCTGGAACAATTCGGATCGTTTGTGGTGGGGATAGTGTGTCCAAGGATCCTTTCAATGATCGCTTCCGATAGGGCATCGCCAAAGTTAGAAAAGCCAAGCTTCGGTCTTGCATCCCAGTAGAACAAAGGGATCTCTTGGGAAGCTGTTTCTTCGACGGCGGAAAGTCCGCTGCTGAAAAGCTGCAATGCGAGGAGGGAAAAAACCTTTAGATGCTGCTTCATACGCTGAAAACTCCGCTTTGGTTGAAGAAAAAGCGGAAGTATTGCTTGGTTGCTTATTTTCTGCAATCAGTGTTGAGGACTAGACACGTCCCCAATAAGGGGACGTGAATGTAGAAATAGCTTAGCTGTAGTACAAGTTAGTGAGATAAGCTGCAGAAGGAACAACAACGGCAGTCAGTCCATAGGCTGTTGTTTTGTTCCAATCGATCCCGGTGTTGTGTATTTGCACATTGACTTGTCGTTGAATATTTTCAAGCTTTGTTTTGGTCTTTTTCGCAACAATTTCACTTAAGGCTTGGTCTGGATTTTCGGGTGCGGCGAGCATGAGTTCGACGACATACTGATGGCGAACTTCTTCATCGGACTGAGGGCTGGATGGATTTGCGCTTTTTTCATTTTCCAAAGCGTGGAGAAGCTCAGGATCGGATTTTATTGTCGAACCGAGGTCGGCCAGCTGTTGAAATAGGCCGCGGGCTTGATGATCGAGAGCCAAAAAGGCTTGGAAAGATTGAACGACCTCTTCATTGGCGTCTGTAGCAGCAGGATTTGTCTGGTCAAAGGGTGTAGCATTGGAATTGTTATATGCTGTTTCCGCTTGTTCAAAACGTTCCCAGGCTTGGAAGATAGGAGAGCTAGGGTCTTTGAAAAATTTTCCGCAGATTGCCTCATATTGTCCGATCAGGTCATCTTTTCGTCTTAAGATCTCTTGCCGAGTGCTTTGTGTTAACTGAGTTTGTCCATCTGAACTTTTGAGTTGGTTAGCTCGAGTTAGCAAGCTTTCTATTTTTGCCGGGCCCTCCTTTTGCGGTAGTTGGCTGCCGATGAACTTAGCTAGTTTTTTAAAATCATCGACAAAGCTTGGAAGCTGTGGTCTTCCGTATAGAACGTTACCTGTGACTCCAAGTGCATGTACAAAAAAAGCCATAAAAATCCCCCTTTTTTTATTTTTAATGTTTCTTTCGTTGCTAAATTATAATTAAAATGACAGTTTAGTTGAATTTTAATTTTGAGAAAATTTAATTTTCATTGAATTATTTTTTTTACTTGATGTTGTTGTTTTAAGTATCAGATTATGAATGATTTATGAATTTATATTATGGAAAGAGGGTATCCAAATAGGATAGCAGAATGGGACAGAAGGTCAGAGTGCGTTTAAGTATGGGTTTCTTGCTCTCTAGCTGCAAGGAACCTTCCGGTGCGGGTTTGGCTCAATGGTCCTTCGAATGCGGCCTTCATCGAGTCATACCCTTGTTGAGATGCGTAGTCGGAAAAGTGGTGGCTCGCGCCATAATTTGCGCAGCAGTATTCCCGATAGGAGTCCATTAAGAAGGAAGGGATGTAGCTTTCCCATCGATGGACTTCATGGGTTTTAGCAAAGTGGTCGGTTTGGGAAAAGACCGGCTGCACTTCAGTTAAAAGCTCGTGCGATTGGACGTAGCGGTCCCAGCAGGCTTTCAGCCGCTCGATCTGAGGGGTGATCCTTTCTTTGCAAGCATCTAATGATGTTGCTGAGCTCATGTCGGTCGTGATCTCTGAAAGGGCTGTACGCAGCGAGCGGCAGGCAGATTTCAGCTCGGCGCTGCTCGCTTTGATCGCATGGATAAAGATATAGTGGGGAACATAGTTGTTCTCGAACCGGTCCAGGCGGGTTGGGTTCTCGTACACGCCGGAGCATAATCGGAATAATCCCCATCGTGCGCTTCTATCGAGGTCGCCGTTGTCCCAAGGAGGAGGGCTAGCCCGATCGGCATCCCACGTTTGAGTTTGGGGCTTGTTGATGGCATGGATGGAATGCAGCAGTTCGCTTGGAAACAATCGTGGCGGATGGGCTTCATCAGGGTGGATTGCTTTAAAGAGGGAGCTTAATTTTTCAAAGAGGTCATGTTCTGCTGTAGGAAACAGGCCGATCGAATATCCATCATAGGAAGCTGCGACTTGGCCATCGTATGCGTAGCGGGAGCATTGCCTCTCTAGTTTTTCGGAGGAGAGGATAAGCTGGCGCAAATTTCTCTCTTCGCTATTGCAGCTAAGATAAGCTTTGAGTGTAAAGAGGATCGTTGCGACCACTTCTTGGATGATCTTGATGCAGTCGGTCCAGGAACTCTTAGGTTGTGTGAGATAGACGTTCCCATCTTCTGAAAACCGGGGATCGAAGCCGCAGTCGTAGAAGCAATTGAGCTGGACCCGTTCACCATCAAGGGGAGTTCCTTCCGATGCGGGTTGCTGATTGCGCAGCGCTTCTTCGATAAGGTCTGTAAGAACAGTTTCAACTGCGCCGATCTTTTGCTGCAGCGTTGCTGTGCGTCCTTCCTGGCTAAAGAAAGCTAGCCTTCCGAAGTCGGCGTGCGCAATATCGGGACGCGTCTCTTGAGTTGGGCTGCCGGCAGCTTGCCATAGCTTGAAGTAGATCGTATTTTGGAGCGCAGGGGAAAGTTGCTGGATCGTCTGTTGCGCAGCAGTTTCGTTCCGTTCATAGAGCGCGCGGGCAGTTTCTGTAAGCTGCGTGCGGACGACTGGATCCAAATTTAAACTACTAGGCATGATAAAATTCAGTCTTGATAGGTTTTGATCGACCTATTTTATCGCTTTTTGCTTTTCCTGTGGCCAATACAATTTATGAGTATGAAAGCGCGGTAAAAATACCGCGCTAGACAAGGAGAATGAAAAGTTTAAGACCAGCTTAAAGAAGAAGATGACTGGTATTCGGTGACCCGGGTTTCAAAGAAATTTTTCTCTTTGCCCAAATCGATCGTTTCGCTCATCCATGGGAAAGGATTTTTTGAGCGGTACTGCGCTTTCAGCCCGATCCTTTCTAATCTGCGGTCCGCGATATATTGGACATATTCGCGGAACATCGGCGCTGTGAGTCCAAGGATCCCGCGCGGCAAGCAGTCTTGCGCATACTTGATCTCTAGCTCGACGGCTTGTTTGATCTTGTTGACGATATGGTCTTGGAACTCTGGCGTCCAGATCTCTGGGTTTTCCTCTTTGATCCCGTTGATCAGGTCGATGCCGAAGTTAAGATGGATCGTTTCGTCGCGCAGAATGTACTGGAACTGCTCTCCGATCCCCGTCATTTTATTTTGCCGGTGGAAGGAGAGGATCATCACAAACCCGCTGTAGAAGAAGATCCCTTCCATGATGAGGTAGTAACCGATCAGGTTCTCCAAGAACTTTTGGGCGCCTTCTGGTGTTGACGTTGTGAAATTGGGGTTAAGGATATCGGCTGTCAGTTCCATTTCGAACTTGTCTTTGTCGTTGATCGAGTTGATCTCATTGTACATGTTGAACACTTCCCCTTGGTTGAGGGTCAATGATTCAACGATGTAGAGAAATGTGTGGGTGTGGATCGCTTCTTCGAAGGCTTGGCGGAGCAGGTACTGGCGCACTTCTGGGTTCGTCACATGCTTGAAGATCGCAAGGACGATGTTGTTGCCGACCAAGCTTTCCGCTGTGCTGAAAAAACCTAAGTTCCTCATGATGACGCGCCGCTCATCTTCTGAAAGAGAGTTCGACTTCCAGAGCTCGATGTCTTTTCCCATCGGCACTTCGGTCGGCATCCAATGATTGGCGCAGCCGTTGAGGTAATGCTCCCAAGCCCATTTGTACTTGAGCGGCATCAATTGGTTGACGTCGACCTGATTACAGTTGATGAGCCTTTTTTGGCTCACGTTGACCCGTTTTTCAGTCGCTGAGCCTTCTTTTGATTGGGCTTCTGTGTCTACATCATCAAATGTAATCATGGTCCTTTTCTCCTTAATTAATTTTTATTTCACTGACAGCTCTCGCAGCCTTCTTCCATGCTGCAGGCGATCGGCTTATCTTTCTTTGCTTCAACAGGTTTTTGTTCATCTTCCCGCTGAAGTTGGACATTGCTCGAAGCCGACTTGTTCTTCATCCAGCGCGGCTGCAGGCCTCGTTTGTTGATGTCTGTGGTCGACTTCTCAATTTGGGTTGCTCCGAGGGAGCGGAGGTAGTAGGTTGTCTTCAACCCTTTTGTCCAGGCGAACAGGTACATCTGGTGCAATTTTTTACCGCTTGGCTCAGCGAGGTAGAGGTTGAGGGATTGTCCCATATCGATCCACTTTTGCCGTCTGCTTCCACATTCGATCAGCCAATCAGGCTCGATCTCGAACGCTGTGAGGAAAAGCTGTTTGACATCGTCGGGGATCCTTTCGATCTCGGTGATCGATCCATCGAAATACTTCAGGTCGTCGAGCATCTCGTGGTCCCAAAGTTTAAGGGCTTTCAAGCGTTGGACGAGGAATGTGTTCGGAATGGTGAACTCACCGGAGAGGTTCGATTTGACAAACAGGTGTTTGTACATCGGCTCGATCGATTGGGTGATGCCGGTGATATTGGAGATCGTCGCTGTCGGAGCGATCGCCATCGTATTGCTGTTGCGCATTCCATATTTTTTGATCGACTCGCGGACAGGCGTCCAATCGAGCGACATGCTCCGGTCCATATCGAGGTGGCCGCCCCTTTCTTTTTCAAGAAGGGCGATCGTGTCGATCGGAAGAAGCCCTCGGTCCCACTTAGAACCTTTATAGGTGGAATAGGTGCCCCGCTCTTTTGCCAGCTCGCTGGAAGAGAGGATCGCATAATAAGAGATCAGCTCCATGCTCGTATCGGAAAAGGCAACCGCTTCGTGGCTTGCATAGCTGATATTAAGCATATAGAGGGCGTCTTGGAATCCCATGAGTCCCATCCCGATAGGTCTGTGGCGCAAGTTGGCGTTGCGGGACTCGGCTGTCGGATAGAAGTTGATGTCGATCACGTTGTCGAGCATCCGGACTGCTGTGCGGATTGTCGCGGCAAGTTTTTTCTCATCGATGCCTTTATCGGTCATGTGCTCAGGCAGGTTGATAGAGCCTAAGTTGCAGACCGCAGTCTCATCTGCAGAGGTGTTCAGCAGGATCTCTGTGCAGAGGTTCGAGCTGTGCACAACGCCGGTATGGTCTTGCGGTGAGCGGATGTTGGAAGGATCTTTGAAGGTGACCCATGGATGCCCTGTTTCAAAGAGCATGCTGAGCATCTTTCTCCATAGCTGCAGAGCTTCGATCCTCTTAAAGAGCTTGATCTTTCCTTCATCAGCCATTTTCTCGTATTCGTTGTACCGCTTTTCAAACGCATCTCCGTAAAGGTCGTGCAGATCGGGAACATCGCTCGGACTGAAGAGAGTCCACATCCCGTTTGAAGAGACCCGCTTCATAAAGACGTCGGGGATCCAGTTGGCTGTGTTCATATCGTGGGTGCGTCTTCTCTCGTCTCCTGTATTTTTACGCAGTTCGAGGAAGTCTTCGATGTCGAGGTGCCATGTCTCTAAGTAGGCGCACATTGCCCCTTTGCGTTTTCCTCCTTGGTTGACGGCAACGGCAGTGTCGTTGGCAACTTTTAAAAAGGGGATCACGCCTTGGCTTCGGCCGTTTGTTCCGCGGATCGAGGCTCCTGTCGCTCGGACGTTAGTCCAGTCGTTGCCGATCCCTCCTGCCCATTTTGAGAGCTGGGCATCGTCGGCGACCACTTTAAAGATGTGGTGAAGATCGTCCATTACAGTCGATAGGTAGCATGAGCTGAGCTGAGGATGCATCGTCCCTGAATTAAAGAGTGTCGGCGTGCCGGAGACAAAGAGGAAATTAGAGAGGGTGTCGTAGAACTCGATGGCGCGCTCGTTCTTTTTTTCTTTTTCAGAAAGAGCAAGGCCCATTGCGACGCGCATCCAGAAAATTTGGGGAGTTTCCAATCTGCGTTGTTCTTCATGGATAAAGTAGCGGTCGTAGAGGGTTTGCAGACCTAAATAGGTGAACTTGTCGTCGCGCTGCAGCTGCATTGCCCGGGAGAGCTTGTCGAGGTCGAAGGAGAGGAGGTCAGGATGGATCCGATGGATGCTGATAGCGTGCTTGAGATACTTTTTAAAGTAGTCGCGGTGCGCCGACTCGAGGTTTGGATCGGAGGCGGTGATCCCCATGGATTCTCTATAAAGGGAGTCCAATAGAAGCCTGCTGGCCACATT
Source organism: Verrucomicrobiota bacterium (assembly GCA_018240225.1). Classification (GTDB taxonomy): domain Bacteria; phylum Chlamydiota; class Chlamydiia; order Chlamydiales; family Rhabdochlamydiaceae; genus Acherontichlamydia; species Acherontichlamydia pituitae. The sequence continues at coordinate 3,074 of JAFEGF010000039.1, read as the reverse complement.
GGAATAAGCTGGCTCGAACTCGATTTTAGCACGGGAGGCCATCATGTTGGCCAGGTCCACTTCGCTTTCTTTCATCCCTTCGTAAAAGTTGGCGACCGAGCTTTCCAACAATTCTTCTGACGAGACGACATCTTCCAGCCCGCGGCAGGCAAATTTTAAGCGTCCCCGCAACTGTGCTTCGGTAATTGTCCGCGTGACGCCATCATTTCCAACGACAGTGAACTGGCGCATCTCTTTTTCATCGACCATTGGAGCCGGAGCGGCAGGCGCTTGAATTGTGCCGCCGATCGATGCCCGATGGATAATGAAGTCTTTGGCGACATGGAAGTAGCCATCCCGCATCAGTTGGTTCTCAATTTCATCTTGGATCAATGCTGCATGGAGCTGCTGTCCGGATTTGGCAATCGCTGCAGCGCGTGCGACCACTTTTTGTGTTTGGATGTTCACAGCTTCGATCATTTCAGGAGTGGCAGGACCGTCCAATTGTTGTGTGCGGCGGAAAGCATCTTCGATCGAAGAAGCGACTTTCATCGGATTGAAGCGGACAAGCGTGCCGTCTTCGCGCAGCATCTTAAGATTTTGAGGAGAATCTTCCCGAAGCGCTTTATGCTGGTCGCGATAGATGATGTAGTCGCGGGCGACATCGAGATGGCCTGCTTTCATGAGGACGACTTCGACTTGGTCTTGAATCCCTTCTACAGTAAGCGAGGCTCCTTTGGATGCCAATGTGTACAGATGGTTGATGACGAGATCGGTCATCTCTTCGATGACAACCGCCATGTCGGCCGGAGTCTCATCGCTCTTTGCAACTTTTTTCGTGTCGCGGAACGCTGCTTCGACAGCGCGATGGATCCTGTCGCGGCGGAACGGGACGATCGACCCGTTGCGTTTCACAATCGCGAAGCGCTGCATCTTATCTTGAGATGGCTTGGCGTCTTCCTTAATGATGGTTGCAATTTCTGCAGCGGTAGGCGAAGCGGTCGATTTTTCTCGAAGAACGGTTGAAGGACTGCTTTCAGAAGAAGATGATTTGCGTGACATAGTTCGTGTTCTCCTTAAGGAATGGATGATTTGTTCCAGGCCGTTCAACCCGACCGATTATTTATAAAAAAAATCCCCCGGTCCCTTGGATCCAAGGGACTGCAACTGCATGCATTTGGTGGGATGATATACACATCGTGATTCAAAAATTGGTTTTGGCTTTGCTTGCATCCCAGTCTTTGGCCCCGCCTGCATCGACCATGTGCATTCACATGCTCTGCTTCGCCGACGGCTGAAGCCTGGACCAAATTCTGGGCGTCAGCTTTGCTAAATTCCAACTTTTGAATCACTCTGCGTATACCGAACCCATTTCACGAACTGGTTTCTTCGTGAAATCTTTTCGGTACTAGATCTCTTGCACAGCTTGTTCTGCTTTCCTGCAGGAGATCTACTCTAAACTCAGATGAGGAGCGTTGTTTTCAGTACAAGTATTGCTGATTGAGCTATTTACTGTCCAGTTCGTCGCTACTACATCTAGTAGTCATGTGTTTCTATATACACCATATATAGTAGACTTTCGCTTTTCGTCCACATAAATGAGAAATGCGCGAAAAAAAAAATCCGCAAGATTTCCAACGCGCAAAAAATGAAGCGATTAGGATTTTTGATTTTTAAGAGTCCGTTAACCAATCTAAGGTTGTTGCAAAATCGAGATCATCGATTTGTTTGCCAACCTTCTTTCAGAAGAGAAATGGCAAAATCGTAGAAAGATGTGAAATCTTTGTACGTTGTCGTCAACATTGTCTGCCGCAGCTCGGCAAGGATCGGATTTGCTTTGAACAAGAATCCCATGAGCTGCTTCATTTTATTGATCTTCAGCCGTTCCGTGCTTTCCAAGGGAATCTCTGAGATGTAAGTTTGCAGAAAAGACAGGAGATCTTCCCATTTAGGCAGATAAATTGTCATTCCAAAGTGGGCGCGGATCTGGTGAAAGATAAACGGATTGATCACGCTTCCCCGTCCGATCATGAGAGCATCGCAGTTCGTCAATTTTAACATCCGGAGCGCATCTTCAACTGTAAGAATATCGCCATTTCCGACAATCGGGATCTTCAGGATCTCTTTTGCTGCTGCGATCAGTTCCCATTTTGCAGGAGGGCCGTATCCGTCGGCCTTGGTGCGGGGATGCAGCGTGATATAGCGGACGCCGCTTTCTTGGGCAGCAAGAAGATTTTCATGGAAGAGGTTTGTATCATCATAGCCGGAGCGCATTTTGATCGTGACCGGGATGCGGACAGCTTTAACCATTGCTGATGCCACTTGGTTCAGAAGAGCGGGGTCTTTCAGCAGGCTCGAACCTGCGCCGCGCCCTGTAACGGTATTGGAGGGGCAGCCGCAATTAAGATCGATGCGGGGAGCCCCTCTTTTTTCCACTTCTTTAGCCATCGCCGCCATCAGTTCGATGTCGGAGCCCATCAGTTGAGCGGCGAGCGGGATCGGCTTGGTCTCCTCCGCCTCATAGAAGCGGGCAAGGCTTTGCACATGGGCGTTGCTCGGGACCCGCAAAAAATCGGTCACGGCCTCATCAAAGCCCCCGATAGAGGCCATTGCCCTGCGGAAACAGCGGTCCCCGACCCCTTCCATCGGGGCAAGGATCAGGTAGGGACAACCGTTTTTGTCTGTTGGAAGAAGCGCCATAGACAAACGATTTTATCTACCTGAAGGATAAATAGCCAATGAACCTATCCTTATTGAGAGTAAAAATAAAATTGCATGAGTCTATCCGCAATTTAGGGAGAAAAAGGTGGGAGAAGATTTTGAGATGATTTTTGTGTTTTTCGACGAGGGAATATTCATAATATTTTTGAGGAGAAAACCAGGAAAAGCGCTCAATAGAGTCACCAAATTTTTTTTTCTAGATTGCGGATAGGCTCATTAACACTTTTGGTTTTTTTCAATAGGAAAAATCCTTTGAGTTTGAGAAGATTGTAATTGCTGGGCCTTTGCATTTTACTCGACTTTGCAACTTTTTAGGCTTAGAGACTGTTAACGGATTTAGGTTTCGTCGCTTTTTTGAGAATTTTTCGTAAATT
>JAFEGF010000398.1 GCA_018240225.1 Verrucomicrobiota bacterium | reverse complement strand
GGTCTAATGATGCTTCTGTGAAAGCGCATTGCTCAGTGCTAGCTAAACTGATTGGAGAAGGTGGATATGGCTTAGGCGTTCGTCATTATGAAGGCCTCTTAACTTATCTCGATGAAATGTCAATGAGTTGGGATGCAGATACGCGCGAGGGAGTGATAAATAACGAAATGGGGACCAGAAATAGCATCGATAGCACAATCGAGCGCCTGCATCAAGAAGTCGGTTCTGACCAAGTCAACTACTGGGTATGGAAGCTTTCCGGTGAGAAACCTGGCGAGAACTATGGCCAAGTCCATCGGTATGATGACCTTGGCATCTTGCATGAAGCGATTCTGCTTACAATGAAGTCTTTAGCGGATAAGATCATGAAGGAAGAAGCTGCAGGGCTAGAACCAGAAGCTGTCTATGCAAAGCTCTTTGAGATCATTGGCGAGCCTCAAGTTGAAAATCCCAGTGTTTGGATGCAAGAGAATATTTGTTATTACACTGGCAATCTTAGAGAGGCAATTGAACAAGTGAAGTTTCCAGGACGACAGTTCGATGTGATCGATCCTGTTACACCATCCGATATGATCTTTGCCGCTCCTGCGCCTGCATTGGACCTTTCTGAATTGGACTCCATACCTGCGTTTGTTGCTCCTCAAAAACATGCCTACACCCAAGTTCTTACCGAGCTTTCAGCAGCGGGCGAGGGTTCGATCTCTTCGGAGCTAAGAGAGCGGATCGAAGTGATGATCTCCGAGCTTTCTGAAAAGGGGCAGGCTAATACGATCAACTATGAGGTCTGGAGAATAGGCGGCGAAAAGTCTGGCGAGAACTGGGGCGTTGTCCATCGTTATGATGATCCTGCTGTGCTAAGCCAAGCTCTAATGATCGCGGTCAGATACGATGTGCATAATGAGATGGCCAAGAGATTTTCAGATGAAGAGGACCTCAATGCGTTCTACGCTCAAATCACTGCCATTGTGTTTGGAGATAGCGGGATCCCTTCCGACGTCGATCCTGTAGCTTATGGAAAGGAGAACATCGCATTCCATCTGCATCAAATAGAGGTTGCTATAGATGCTGTTGAAATGGGTAAGTTGGCGCTAAAAGTAGCAAGCTCATTAGAGAGCTAAAGCCCTTACGGCAAACTTAAATTATCCAACGCCAAAACCTGCTGATGACCTCGGCAGGTTTTTTTC
>JAFEGF010000397.1 GCA_018240225.1 Verrucomicrobiota bacterium | reverse complement strand
TTGGACTTTTTCAGGAAATTTTGAGTCCGTTTGTTGGGGGTTATATCAGCTTTCGTATATTACCCCCAACAAACGGACTCAAAATTTACGAAAAATTCTCAAAAAAGCAACGAAACCTAAATCCGTTAACAGTCTCTTAACAAAAGTTCAGGTGATTATGGAATTTGCCGACATCCAAAAAGCTCAAGAAAAGATTGCCTCCTACATCCGAAAGACTCCGCTGATCCGCGCTTTTGCCCTTGAAGAGTGCTTGAAGAGTAAAGGCCAGATCTACCTCAAGTGCGAAAACCTCCAAGCAACCTCCAGCTTTAAGGCAAGGGGCGCTTTCAATGCCCTGCTGAACCTGTCGAGTGAAGGCAAAAAAAGGGGCGTTGTGACACGCTCTTCAGGAAATTTCGCCCAAGCGCTTGCCTATGCGAGCTCTATTCTGCACATCCCTGCGACGATCGTCATGCCGGAAAATGCCCCGCAGGTCAAAAAAGAGAAGACCGCCCAGTATAAGCCCACTCTCCTCTTTGCTGGACCGACGCAAAAAGAGGAACAGTCCGAAGTCGAAAAGCTTGCGTCCTCGCAAGGGCTGACCCCCCTTTCTCCGCACAACCACTATGATGTGATCGCCGGACAAGGCACGATTGCCTTGGAAATCCTTGAAATCCTCCCAACGATTACCCAGTATTTCTGCCCGATCGGCGGAGGCGGGATCATGGCAGGAACAGCGACCGCATTCAAAGCCATAAACCCATCCGTCCATATCGTCGGGATCGAACCGGAAGGCGCTAATGACTACTACCTCTCCCGCCAAGCAGGAAAACCGATCGCTCTCGACAAGATCGATACGATCGCCGATGGACTGCGCGCGCCTCACGTCGGCAGCCTCAACTGGCCGGTGCTGCAGCAGCTCGTCGATGAGGCTGCAACTGTGAGCGATGAGCAGATCAAGGCGGCGATGAGGATGCTCTATGATGCGATGGGATTGATCGTCGAGCCTTCAGGAGCGGCCTCTGTGGCAGGACTCCTCTTCAAGCCCGATCTGAGAAAACAAGAAGGCGATATCGTTTGCGTGCTAACCGGCGCCAACGTCGATCTAGATTTGTATTATTCATGGATACTGGAAAATCAATAAGAGACGATCTCTGAATTAGAATAATTTGATTTTTGATGGATTTTTTGAGCCATTTGCATGTT
>JAFEGF010000396.1 GCA_018240225.1 Verrucomicrobiota bacterium | reverse complement strand
GTGCAGCAGCCTTGGCTGCAAACCGGTGGACAAAGTGAATAAGTTGGGCGATGCAATCGACTCCGAAAATGCGGATGATTGGCGCAGCTAAAAACCAACTTTTGAGTTCATTTGTGTATGAAAAGTGTTCTTAACTAACGATAAGGAAACACCATGCCACTTAAAAAAGCAGATATCGAGCGTTTCAAAAAGCGTTTAGAAGAAATGCGAAACCAAATGACAAACCTTTTGCGCGATTCCAAAGAGGATGTCAAGGCGGTCGATCAGGCCAAAGGGTATTCTCAGCATCAAGCGGATGAAGGGACGGACGATTTTAACAGGACGATCAGCCTTCAAGTGAGCAATGAAGAGTTCAACGTGCTGCGTCAGATTGAGCGCGCCCTGGACAAGATCGATGAGGACACCTATGGGATCTGCGATGTGACCGGAGAAGAAATACCGATCCAGCGCCTCGAAGCGATTCCCTATGCTACGATGACTGTCAAAGCGCAAGAAAAGTTTGAAAAAGGCATGCTCTAAGATGAACTGGCAAAAAGCCTTTCAATACATTGCGATCGCTCTGATCATTTTTGCAGCAGATGCAATCTTAAAGGCTTATATTCACTTATCGATTCCTGTTATGAGCGCAGCGTCGCCGATCTACCCTTACGATGGGATCGGCGTCTTTCGGAACTGGCACGGGATTGATTTTGCCATCACCCATGTGATCAACAAGGGAGCTGCATGGGGGGCTTTTGCTTCTTTACAGCATTATTTGCTCTATGCTCGGATGGCCATCATCGGCGGTCTTATCACCTATCTCTTTTTTATCAAGGCAGAGCCATTTCGCAAGTTCTGCCTTACTCTTATCGTGACAGGTGCGATCGGCAACGTCGTCGACTACTTTGTCTATGGACATGTGGTCGATATGTTCTATTTCATCTTTTGGGGATATTCCTATCCTGTTTTCAATATTGCCGACAGCGCAATTTTCTGCGGGATCGTCTGCCTGCTTATTCAATCCTTCCTGCTCAAAGCGAAAAAAGGCGGAGCTGGAAAACAAAAGGCCAGTGAAGCTTGAGCCCGTTACGCATCAGCACCCCGCAAATCGAAGGATCCCTTCAAGTTTCCAAGCAGCTTAAGTTCCAGGTTCTGCTCGATGTTTCTGAAATGAGGGAGCTTCTCCAAAATTTGGCTCCAGTGCATATCTGCGTTGTTTCCGA
>JAFEGF010000395.1 GCA_018240225.1 Verrucomicrobiota bacterium | reverse complement strand
TGCACCTTTTCAATTGAGAACATTATGTTCAATCTGCGATAACCTGCCATCGTATCTTTTAGCTTTCTAAAGATCCTAGCAAATAAACCGCGGACTTGAATGATTAAACAATTATTAACTGCACTCAGCCTGTTAGCAGCTGCTTCCGATGAATTGCCTAAAGAGGGTTCTGCGCCTTTACGTCCTCAGGAGCCAACAGGCGTCCTTCCTTACAATGAAGAAGAAGTTAAATACTCTAACTTGACTGCAGACGCAACCTTGGCAGGCACTTTAACCCTTCCCAGATCGGAAAAACCATCTCCTGCGGTTTTACTCATTGCTGGCTCCGGCCCCATTGATCGCAATGAAACCGTATTTGGACATAAGCCATTTTTGGTCATAGCCGACCATCTTACAAAACAAGGTTTTGCAGTCTTACGCGTCGATAAGCGCGGAGTTGGGCAATCCACGGGAAATTACACCATTTCAACAAGTGTTGATTTTGCTGCTGACGTATTGGCTGGTATCGAATATCTGAAAACCCGAAAGGAAGTCGATGCAGAACAGATCGGCTTGATTGGTCATAGCGAAGGGGGGCTCATAGCTCCAATGGTAGCGGTAAAATCGAATGATGTCGCTTTTATCGTGCTAATGGCAGGAGGCGGCATCACAGGTGAAGCAACCGTTTATGCGCAAGAAACTCTGATTTCTCGTGCGATGGGCGTTACAGAAGAACAGATCAGTCACCAACTTGATCTCCAGAAGCAAGTGCTGTCTGTCATTAAAAATGAACCTGATCTTGAAAAAGCTGAGAAGCTGCTACGAGAAATTATCGCAAAACAGTTAGCCAATCTTCCCAAAGACGAGCAGCAAACAATCGCCGACCTCATGGAAGCCCAAATGAAGCGTTGCAACTCAAAATGGTTCCGTTATTTTTTGACTTACGATCCAATAACCTCATTAAAGCATCTTACTATTCCTGTCTTGGTGATCAATGGCGAACTTGATTGCCAAGTTCCCCCAAAACAAAATCTTCCTCTCATCGCTAAAGCTCTTGAAGCGGCTGGGAACAGAAATTATACGATTATTGAATTTCCAAAACTGAACCATTTTTTTCAGACATGCGAAACTGGATCCATTTTGGAGTATGGAAAAATTGAAGAGACGATTGCACCTGTCGTTTTAGATACCCTATCGGATTGGATTTTGCAAACCACTACTCACCTTCGAA
>JAFEGF010000394.1 GCA_018240225.1 Verrucomicrobiota bacterium | reverse complement strand
GCCGATCAGTGGCGGAAGGTTGAAGCCGTGGCCGGAGCAGACGGATGCGATAGCGATCCGTTTGTCATGGGGAAAAAGATCAACAATAAATCCTTCGTCGGGCAAGTTGGCATAGAAGCATGTTTCAGTTGAGACAAGCCTCTCGATCTTAGGAACGAATTGCTCTTGGACAAACTTTTTGAGGATTATAACTTGAGCCTGGTCCGGAATAGGGTGTTGATCCGGATCATCGGAAGGCCCCGACGTGACGTGGCGGGCGATCTTGATCCCTTCATACCCAAATTCAGGCAACCCATAAAAAATCGCATTTTCCCCTTCTCCAATATAGGACCAACAAGGAAACTTCCCTATTGAATTGGGAGGACCTTCCAGTTTGAAGTAGGCAATCGTTTGACGGATAGGAGTAATGGGCAGCCACCGCGAAGCCCAGGCTCCGGTGGTTATGATGAGCTTCTTCGCAAACAGATCGCGCGTATTGGTGATAAGGCGCAAGTTGGAGGAGTTCGGATCGATGCTGATAAGCTTGGCGTTTTCAAATAAAGATATACCGCGCTCAGTAGACATCCTTAAGAGCTTTTGAATGGTTTGGCCTGCATCGATCACACCAGCAGTGCGATCGTGAACGACTGCGGCAGCATCATGAAAATGGAATTGGGGAAAGAGGCGTTTTGCTTCTTGCGGCGTAAGAACTTCGGTATTGAGAGCTGATTGCGAAAGAGTTTGGAGATACCGTTCAAATGTTGGGCCTCTGCCGAAAAAACAACCAGGATTTGGATAAAGGAGCTGGGCTTGCATTTGACGTTCGAGCTCAGGCCAATCTTGCACGCAGAGCCTCTTCATAAGATCGATATAGGCGGGATGGGAATAGGTGCTGCGGATCATGCGCGAGGCGCCATGGGAACCTCCAAAGGGATCGCCTATGCGATGTTGTTCGAGGATCGCGACTTTGAGCTGACGGTGGAAAGACAGGTTGTAAGCTGCTGACAGTCCGTGGATTCCTGCGCCGACTACAATAACATCAAATTCAGAGTTCATTATATAAAACCCCTGCTCTGCAGGGGGGACATTGTTCAAGTGGATCGGCTAATTATAGCAGGTCCGGCACCAAATGTAATAGTTTTCATTGCATGCATGACAGACGCGGCACTCCCAAGATCCATCAGGGCAGTCTCCTTGCCGAAAGTCTTTGATGTAAATCCCTCCATGGTCAGTATGTATCCCTGACGTCT
>JAFEGF010000393.1 GCA_018240225.1 Verrucomicrobiota bacterium | reverse complement strand
TGTTTTGGCGAAAGACAATGCCTGTTATGTCCTCATCACATGCGGCGAACCGGCAGAAGATGGAAAAATGCAAGTTGAAATGACTTACGAAGGAGATCGCTCCTTAGCGGCATTTCTGATTGAAAGCGCTCAGGACATCATCGATGACCAGGAGAACATGTCCTCTTAAGAGGCTGTCCAAAACAACAAATCAACTTAATATGACATGAAGACGATATCAACCGAACAGCTCAAGAAATGGTACCGGGACCACCAAGACCGGATCATGAAAGACTTTTTCACATTTCTTTCTTTTCCAAGCATCAGTACAGATCCAAAGCATGAGGACGACTCCAGAAGATGCGCGCTTTGGGTCTCAGAGTACTTGACGCATATTGGACTGCAAGCAGAAATCTGGGAAACTCCTGGGCTGCCGGTCGTCTTTGCTTCTTACCTAAAAGCAGGGCCGAAACGGCCCACTGTTTTGATCTACCATCACTACGATGTCCAGCCTGTCGATCCTTTGGAGCTATGGCATAGCGATCCCTTTACGCCTGTCGTAAAGAAGAACCAGGTCTATGCAAGGGGAGCGGTTGATAACAAGGGGCAATGCTTTTTCTCTTTGACTGCGCTCAAAGCGGTATTTGAAATGGCTCAGTCTTTGGACATTAACATCAAGGTCTTCATCGAAGGAGAGGAGGAGTCGGGAGGAAGAGGAACAGCGGTCGCTATCCAGCAGAAAAAAGAGATGCTGAAGGCGGACCATCTCCTTGTCATCGATTTCGATATTCCTGGGCCTGGGATTCCAGGGATCACTTTAGGGATGAGGGGATTGGTCGCAGTCGACGTCGAATGCGTCAATTCTTCGATCGATCTGCATTCAGGTGTGCACGGAGGGGTTGCATTGAACCCGAACCGCGCATTGGCCAGCCTGCTTGCCCAAATTTGGGAGCCGAACGGCAAAGTGGCCATCCCCCATTTTTACGATGATGTGAAAATATTGTCCAAAGAGCACCGCTCATTTGTCGACATGTCCTTTGACAAGCAGCAGTATGAGCACAGCTTCGGCGTCAAAGCCTATGCGAATGAGGAAGGATATTCTATCCGCGAGTCGAACTGGCTTCGTCCGACGGTCGAGATCAACGGGATGTGGGGAGGATACACAGGAGCTGGTTTTAAAACAGTGATCCCTTCAAAGGCCCATGCAAAGATCTCGTGCAGGCTGGTTCCCGAGCAAGACCCGGAAAAGATCG
>JAFEGF010000392.1 GCA_018240225.1 Verrucomicrobiota bacterium | reverse complement strand
AGGTCAGCGTTCCAAACAGCCCAATGATCGCAAATCCCTTGGGCTCTCCAAACCGCGACGAAAACGTCTCCCAGCTCGCCGAGGCAAGATAGATGTTCACTAAATTGCAATACGTCAAAATCACCAGGATGAACACCGTAACCAAAACGGTGCTAGCAACTGTGAACGAACTAAACTCCATCCAAATCGTTGTTACTTCAAAAAAAGTAATAAAAAGTGTCATGAGGGTCAGCGCTAAAAAAGAGTGCGCGCGGGATCTTGAATGGCGAAAGAAAGTGGGAAGATTGATCGCCCCGGGAAGCAAAATCAGGACCGAGGTCGTTACTGCAGTAAAAGAGAGCCCCCAAGTTCCTGCTATAGGAACACTCTGTTTTGCAGAGAAGATTGCAAAGAGGTGATAGCAGATCAGCAGGGGAAAGCTAAATACAGTTATTTTCCGCAGTAAATGAATTCCGCCAAGAGCTAAAAGAGAGCAAATCAGCCCGAGAGCGGCCCCGATACGGATAAGCATCCCGTCTTCAATGCCTCCTTTGATCAAATTATTGATGGCATCCATTGAAAATGTGATCTGATAGGCAAACCAATTCAGAACAGCGATCATTAAAATAAGGGATGCGATCATCCCTCCATATTTTCCGAGGTATTCCTTGATGTTATCGATCGCGTTTCCTTTAAATTTATCGGCCATGGAAATCACAGCAATGGCCACTAGCCATAAAATGAGATTTCCGATCCCGATCGAGCAAATAGCTGTTCCGGCGCCATAATTAGCAGCTAGTTTTTTTCCAAGGACAATTCCAGATAATCCTAGAGAAGTGCTTTGAATGCATGACAGATGGAAAAAGTTCTGGTTGTCGTAGAAAAAACGGCCTTTAAGCATCAAAAGCGCTCCCAATAGGGGCCTTTAGCTATTTATCCCCATCTTAGTGGTTTATACAGATTTAAAGAATTTTCTTGCTATACGCGCATCCAAATCGACAACTTTTTAATTGTTTGTTAATTGCGTGTTAATTGTATTTTATAATAATTATTTGACAACAATTGACGTCATTTAATATAATTAGTAATGTCCGCGTAGAATAGTATAAGGATTAATTATGAAAAAAAATAAAAAAATTATTAAGATTTATAACCTTCTAGGGGAAGCCTTTTGCGCTTGCGCTGGAGGCATTGTTGGTTTTGTGATCGGCGGCCCTATTCTTGGCTTGGCCGGCGTTTTCATTGGTTCCATAAGCGGCC
>JAFEGF010000391.1 GCA_018240225.1 Verrucomicrobiota bacterium | reverse complement strand
GGCTTGCGCTATGGGCTTGGGAACGGGACCTAAAAATAAGCAGCTGCAAGCATTTTCCAGCGCAGCTGTTCTTTTCTTTCTTTATCAACGAAGTCATGAATTTCTTCCGGTCCCATCCGGCTAAAAGATCGGATCTCTGCATCGCTTAACCGTAATACGACGGCAAGGCGCTGATCGGGATCCTTAATCACACGAGAAAGATTGTTCAAACAACGTCGAAAAAGACGCTGCGTTAGCATCAGCCTAACCAATCCCGCCATGATCAGTAAGGCCGGCACCCAGGGGATCAGAAGCCATCCAGACGATAAGCCGGTCGCAAGCTCAACGCCCTGCATGGCAATAGACAACACCATTGCCCAAATAAACAAAGTCGCTTCGCGGGGGTTGCGAAAAAAGGGGCCGATCCATCGTCGCCATGCTTTAGGCGAGGATGCATAGGCCAATACCTCCTCAAACTCCTCTTCCTTAAAGTCGATGCGGACAGCGTGGACGATCTCATGGGCGATGAGCTCTTCTTTGGAATAAAACCTCTGGGCGCGCTGAGAAATTTGAATCTGCGGCAGCATAAAGCCAGCATCGGTCTGGGACTGCCAAAGGACAGCGCCTTCCCATAAATGCATCCCTTCATTGCTAGATTGGATAGGGACCCAGCATGGCTGTACATCCATAGGGCCGAGCGTCGCCGGAAGAGGTCCGCCTAGGGTAGATCGCATGGAAACATAATCGACTTTTGCCCAAAAAACCTGATCGCTTTGCCCAGGCGCAGGAAAAAGGCCACTCTGATTGAGCTGCACTAAATTGTCCATGCCATCCAGCTTACACGATCAGCCCATTTTCCTCGATCTTTGCAAAGCAGTTTTGCAACAGCCTCTTTAATATTTGGGCCCGCCCTCATCGATCGATGTCGTTGAATAATTGAGCAAATTCCAATTCGCCGATCCGGCTGGATTAGTCGGCAAAACGAAGCATCCTGGGAAATAAAAACCTTCAAAATCTTCCTTACGCGTATTGCTCAACCAATTATCCGGGACAAGAGTTATTCCTGAAAAATCCCTCTTGAAAAATGCTGCCATAAGACTGAAATTGGAATTCGAAATAATGTGGTTGCGGCAATAGGTCATCAAATAAAAATCAATGATATGGTTCTCCCCCTGAATGAACACCATATTCGGTTTTGTCCCCTGCAAATTTTCCTTAGCCCATTCAATGCGGTCGGAAAAGATGACGAACAGATGGTCGTC
>JAFEGF010000390.1 GCA_018240225.1 Verrucomicrobiota bacterium | reverse complement strand
TATCGCTTGTCGGATCTAAACAAATTTGTCTAAAAACATCCGACATCTTTCTGCCTCGGTATTCCTTAGGGATTCCATACTCTCTGCAAGGATAGACAATTGTATCGACAAGCGGCTTGGGAACAAAAATCTGGAACAAGAACCCTAAATTACGATTTCCTCTTTTTTCGAACTCGAACATCTCTGTTTGCTCAGGAGGACGGCTTTTCCGCAGAAATCTTTCTGCAAGAGTTGAGGCGTCAGCGAGCATCATTTCAAATTCCCCAATATACCGATCTCTATCGCTTACATTTGGCAAAAGATGAAACTGATTGCAAAGAGCATTAAAGTAGGAACGAGCATCCGGCGGATACATGCTTTGATTCTCTAGGAACATCAACCATGTTGATTCTCCAGCATTGGAAAAATTAGAAAACATAAATGGGCTGACCGCCATGATCCACTGCTTGATATCTTTATGGTGATCATCATAATCGCCACCCTCTCTTACAGCTTTCGGCATAGGATACGCATCAAGGAATGCTTTCACCGTTTCAGGAAAGACCGATTCCATCATTTGAGGAAATCGGAACCAATGCAGGCAAGAAAACTGATCAAATGTTGCGCTGGATGCTTCTTTTTGATTCATCACATGCAGCAGCATTTTCGTTGCAAATCCAAAAAAATAAACAATTCGGTTCATCGAATGATAAAACGGCTGATAAGCATCTACGTGCTCTTTTTCAGCAGCGAACACCTCTTCCATGATCCCCTTTAATATCGGATCGCATCTCAGCTCTTCGCTAAGGTTCTTTTTTCCATGGGCAACGCCTATTTCAGTTGCATCAGATCGCACAAAGACCTCGGAAACAGAAACAGGTCTTCCCGATGAACAATAATTAAACGGAGAAAAGTTGCCAAGCTGCGGCCTTTTAACTCGTCCACTTAAACAGTCGAAAGAAGTTCTTTCATATGTTTCTTGAGAAAGACACGATTGCAGCCTTAGTCCCCAGTGCATAATCCTTACAGGCAGCTGCCCATATGGGTAAGTATTCAACTTTTGCCAATTCTTGCAGACAAGCGATGCTCTTGCAGCTCCGTCCTTATCTAAATAGAAAAAAATATGGCCAAGGATCTCATTGGACAGATCGGCGATCGTTAAGACCTGCACATTGACACGGCGCTCCTTTCTTTTTTCTTTAGCTCCAATCTCTTCCTGGGCAAATAAATCCGCAATGGCGTCTGGTTCTTCCAGCGAAAGGCT
>JAFEGF010000389.1 GCA_018240225.1 Verrucomicrobiota bacterium | reverse complement strand
AGGTCAGCGTTCCAAACAGCCCAATGATCGCAAATCCCTTGGGCTCTCCAAACCGGGACGAAAATGTCTCCCAGCTTGCCGAGGCAAGGTAGATGTTCACCAAATTGCAATACGTCAAAATTGCAATGATGAATGTTGCAAGTATTGTGGTATTAACAATGTCAAAAGAAAACGGAAAATCCATCCAAATCGTCGTCACTTCAAAAAAAGTAATCAGAATCGTCAACACTGTTAGTGCTAATAAAGAATGTGCTCTTGATCTCGAATGGCGGAAGAACGTAGGAAAATTAATAACGCCAGGAAGCAAAATCAGGACCGAGGTCGTTACCGCAGTAAATGAGAGTCCCCAAGTTTCTGCAACGGGAATTGTTTTGTCCGATACAATGATGGAATAACAGTGATAACAGACCAACAAGGGTAAACTAAATACGGTCAACTTCCTCAATAGATGAATTCCACCTAGAGCTAGAAGAGCGCAAAGCAAGCCAAGAGCAGCTCCTATCCGGATTAGCAGTCCTTTCTGAATACCCCCTTGAATTAAGTCATTGAGTGTACTCAAAGAAAAAGTGATTTGGTATGCGTACCAATTCAGAACTGCAACCATTAAAATCAGAGCGGAGATCATGCCTCCGAATTTGCCAAGGTATTCCTTGATGTTATCAATCGCATTGTTCTGCGGACGGTCAGCCATCGAAATAACAGCTATGGCAACTAACCATAAAATGAGGTTTCCTAAAGCAACCGAACAAATAGCCGTTCCCGCTCCATATAAAGTCGCAAGCTGCTTTCCGATAACAATGACAGATAACCCCACCGAAGCACTTTGGATGCTTGCCAAATGGAAAAAGTTCTGATTGTCATAAAAAAAACGACCTTTAAGCATCAAAAACGCTCTCCAGTAACGAGCTTTTAGCTATTTGACTCCATCCTAGTGATTTATACAGATTTAAAGAATTTTCTTGCTATATGAGCATCTCAAAACGATAACTTTTTAACGGTTTGTTAATTGCATGTTAATTATTTATTATAATAATTATTTGACAATAATGATCTCTGTTTAATATAATTATTAATGTACGCGTAATATAGTATAATGGTTAATTATGAAAAAAAATAAAAAAATCATTAAGTGTTATAATCTTCTAGGGGAAGCCTTTTGTGCTTGCGCTGGAGGTATTGTTGGTTTTGTAATCGGCGGCCCTATTCTTGGGTTGGCCGGCGTATTCATTGGTTCCATAAGCGGCC
>JAFEGF010000038.1 GCA_018240225.1 Verrucomicrobiota bacterium | reverse complement strand
TGCAACAGTCGTTGTTGCCAAAGGAGAAAAGGGGATAACCCTTCTGTATCCGGATACATTGGTCGGGACCGATTCGCATACGACGATGATCAATGGCCTTGGCGTTGTCGGCTGGGGAGTCGGAGGGATCGAGGCAGAAGCCGCGATGCTAGGACAACCCGTAGCATTAGAGACCCCTGAAGTGATCGGGGTCTTGTTAAGCGGCCAGCTTCAAAAAGGGGTGACGGCGACCGATTTGACCTTACGGATCACGGAGCTCTTGCGCAAAGAGAAAGTGGTTGGAAAGTTTGTCGAGTTCTTCGGAGAGGGTGCGGCGAGCTTGACCGTGGCTGACCGGGCGACGATCGGGAATATGGCGCCGGAGTATGGGGCTACGATGGGCTTTTTCCCTGTCGATGAAAAGACCCTAGACTATTTGAAAATGACAGGGCGGGGGGAAAAAGAGATCGGGGAGATCCACGAGTATTTGAAGGCCCAGCATCTGTTCGGCATTCCGCGAAAAGGGGAGGTCGATTTCACAAAAGTCCTCGAACTGGACTTAAGCAGCATCAAGCCGTGCGTTGCCGGCCCTAAACGTCCTCAAGACCGGATCGATCTGGTCAATTTGAAAACGAAGTTCGCGCAGCTTCTTTCATCTGAGATTGCAGAAGGGGGATATGCGAAGCCCAAGGGCAATTCTCCGAAGGTTTTTGTCCATTCCGACGGCTCGTTTTCTCTAAATTCTCCGCACCAAACAGGCGGGAAGGAATCGATGGAAAATGACACATCGCGCGCCAACTGGAGCGAATCGGAGATGGTGCAAAACCGGCCGCTTACAGAAGCGGTTGCCAACCCTGGTTATTGCGAGGTGGTCCCCTGCGATGTGGTCTTATCGCACGGATCGGTCGTGATTGCTGCGATCACAAGCTGCACAAACACAAGCAATCCCAATGTGATGATCGCAGCTGGTCTTCTGGCAAAAAAAGCGGTGGAAAAAGGATTAAAGGTAAACCATACGGTCAAAACAAGCCTTGCTCCAGGATCCCGCGTTGTGACCGATTATCTGGAAAAGACAGGCTTGCAGCCTTATCTCGATCAATTAGGTTTTCAGCTTGTTGCTTATGGATGCACAACATGCATCGGCAATAGCGGGCCATTGGAAGAGCGGCTCGAAAATGCGATCAAGGAGTATGATCTGATCGCTGCAAGCGTGCTCAGCGGAAATAGGAATTTCGAAGCAAGGATCCACGGCTCTGTTAAAGCGAACTTCTTGATGTCCCCGCCGCTCGTCGTTGCTTTTGCATTGGCAGGCAGGGTCGATATCGATTTGGAAAAGGAGCCGATCGGGTATTGCAAAGATGGCAAGCCGGTCTTTTTAAAAGACATTTGGCCAAGCCCCGAAGAGATCGATCAAGCGATCCGAAAAGGGCTCCAACCTGAAATGTTCAAGAAAAGGTACGCCAATATTTTGGAAGATAATCCGATCTGGAAAGAAATCCCGGCTACACGCGGCGTCCAATATAAATGGGATGAAAAGAGCACCTATATTCAGCAGCCTCCCTACTTTGAAGGCTTTTCATTGAAGCTTCCGGAACAAAAACCGCTGATGAACATGCGCTGCTTGGCTCTGTTCGGAGACTCGGTGACTACAGACCACATCTCTCCAGCCGGAGCGTTCAAGGCGACTTCGCCTGCAGGCAAGTATTTGATCTCTCGAGGGATTAAAGAGGGGGATTTCAACAGCTACGGCAGCCGCAGGGGCAATCACAATGTGATGATGCGGGGCACTTTTGCCAATGTGCGGATCCGTAATAAGATGGCCGATGGGAAAGAGGGCGGTTATACCAAGCTCCTTCCAGATGGAACGATCATGTCGATCTTTGATGCTTGCCAGATCTATGCTGAGAGAAAAGTTCCTCTGATCATTTTTGCTGGGAAAGACTATGGGATGGGAAGCTCGCGCGATTGGGCTGCCAAAGGGTCTGCACTGCTAGGAGTGCGCGCTGTGGTGGCAACAAGCTTTGAGAGGATCCACCGGAGCAATTTGATCGGCATGGGGATCCTTCCTTTGGAGTTTTCTGGAAATGAGACCCATGAAAGCCTCAATCTGACAGGCGAAGAGACCTTTTCTATCCTCGGATTGGAAAATGGGATCAAGCCTCGCTTAAAATTGACCTTGTCGATTTCCAAAGCAGGAAAAACTTCGATGGATGTTCCTGTGATCGCCCGAATCGACACGCCGACGGAGGTTGAGTACTATAAGCACGGCGGGATTTTACCCTACGTTTTAAGAGGGATTTTAGCCAAATAGCGCATAGGAATCAGGCTTAAAATTTGTCTTGGAAAAGAAAAGCTTTGAGAATATTCGCACCTCTGGTAGCATTTACATTTCAAATTTTGCAAATCTGCCGCGGGGTGGAGCAGTGGTTAGCTCGTTGGGCTCATAACCCAAAGGCCGGAGGTTCGAATCCTTCCCCCGCTATTTTTTTTGACGGCGGTTTAGCTCAGTTGGTTAGAGCATCGGAATCATAATCCGAGTGTCGTTGGTTCAAATCCGACAACCGCTATTCTTCTTTTTCATCATCAAATCAGTTGCGTATCGAATCCATTAACAAGTTCACCTGACTTTATTTTTTTCACGAATGTAAACAAATTGATTGAAAAAAATAAGTTGACGGATGAACAATGGCCCTCTTTTTCTTATAGGAGATTCCAAGATGGCAGCAGCATCTCCAGTTTATTCCGCATTGCGGACAACTGTGCCGGCAGTCCTTAAAAACATCACTCCTGATGATATAGCGGCGCTTAAAGCCACTATTAATAATTTAATGGCTCATACGCAGCAGGTGCGCGGCACGGCATCGAACCGGGTAGACAGCGCGCAGAGCTCTGTGTTCACAAGTTCTTACACCCATCTTTCTCCTGCAGGGACTTGGATCGTAGCTTTTGGGACCTTGTTGATCAACACCATCAATAGTTGGGATGAAAGCAGCGCAGGGACGAACGCTGGCCAGGTGGTCGGCCTGACAGCGATGGTCGCAACAGCCCTCCATGCTGGCATCGTCTATTGGAGAAATAGCAAGCAGACCGCCCTTGTCCAGCAACGGACCGATCAGTTTGTCCATCTTCAGACGATCTTTAACTCCTTGGAGTTTCTGAACCAATCTCGAAAAATGGCCAAACAATGTTTGAAAGTAGATCCTCCGGCCAACCTGCCGTTAAGCTTCCCTGTTTTTGAAACTTATATGACGGGCCTTCCGGCAGGAGTAGTTCCGAATAATCTATCTGCCGAGTGGACTGAAATCGGAAGGATCATCCGCTTGCCGGCAGACCATCCCGACCATGCCCAGATGCCAATCCTCGTTAGAGGCAGGGTGCTTCCTATGATCAGCCACTATACAGATGAATTGAACCAACAGCTCATTGATTTAGGCTATACGCCTCCGCAGCTTCCGCCAGTTGGCGATGCCCAAAATGCCGGGGCTCACGTTCAGGTTGTTGTAGACGCTGGAGAGTAAGCTTAACCGTTGTAATGATTAAGAAGCCGCGTTATGATAAATGCTTTTTAAGCTTAGCTCAAAAGAGGCGATATGAAACGATTTTTGTTCTCCTGCGGTTCTCTTTTCTTGACAGCTCAATCTTTTGCTGCAACAGACATCGAGCTATGGCATGCCTTTGATGGGCCCCTTGCCGAGGTCTTTACAGAGATCGTCGACGATTTCAACCACCATTCGGGCAATTACAAAATCGTCCTCGTTAAAAAAGAAAATTACACAAAAGTCTACGAGCAGGGGATAGAGGCCTATCAGAATGGGGAGCATCCCCATATCCTTCAGATCTACGAAGTCGCGACGCTGACCGCCATGATGAAAGAAGGGGTCTTTAAACCGGTCAACGACCTCATGTCGACCTACCACAAGAAGTTCGATCCCGATGTCTATATCGATTCGGTGCGCAGCTTCTATTCCAATTCTGAAGGAATTATGATGTCTTTGCCGTGGAATGCGTCGACCGGTATCCTGTTCTACAATAAAAAAGCTTTTGAGGATGCGGGACTCGATCCAGATAAACCGCCAAAGACTTGGCAAGATCTCGAAAAATTTGCCCTCGATCTTAAGAAAAAAGGATATAAAGGGTACACGACTGCATGGCCTGCCGCTTACCATTTGGAGCATTTTTGCAGCTGGCACAACCTCCCTTTTGCATCAGAGGCCAATGGCTTTAAAGGGTTGTCTGCCCGTTTGATCTTCAACCAGGACCCAGAAGTTTTCCATCTCTCAAAATTAGTTGAGTGGCTCGATTCGGGAACTTTCACTTACGCAGGACGTTTTAATCCGGAGCCTGAAAAGCTTTTTGCTGATCAAAAATGCGCAATCCTCATGCAAGGCGCTAACCGGCTTCCTTTGTTGCAAAAGCAGGCATCCTTTCCGATCGGGGTTGGGTTTTTACCTTATTGGCCTCAAGTTGCCGAAAAACCTTATAACCTTAACATCGGGGGAGCTTCTTTTTGGGTGATGTCCGGCTTCAGCGATGAAGAATACCGCGGAGTCGTCCAGTTCTTCGAATACCTTTCAGCGCCGGCCATCCAAGCGTTTTGGCATCAAAAAACAGGTTATCTGCCTATCACCGACGCAGCTTATTATTTGACTAAGAAAAAAGGATTTTATAAAGACCATCCTGCAGCGGAGATCGCTGTCCTTTCTGTCATGAGCTCCCGCGTAACGTCGAATACGAAAGGCGTCCGCTTAGGAGACTATATCCAAGTCCGCGATCTGATCATCGACAACTTGGAAAAGGCGTTTAATAAAGAGATGACTCCGAAGGAAGCTCTTGATAATGCGGTCAAACAAGGCAATTCTGTGTTGGAAGCTTTTGAAGCGCAGCATACGACGGCTTCCTGAGTTATTTCAGAAGAAAATTTAACAGGGCAGGATGAAGAAAAAGCATCCTGCTATTGATCATTCTTTTCGTTGGCTTCCATCAGCTTGAGGTACTTGTAAAATGCTGTATGGCCATTGTAGATCGATATGATGAAGCCTTCTTTTCCGCCGAGGAATCCCCGTTTAAAAAAATAACTTTTGATGAATGCTAGCCATCCGTGGAGGATAGCCTTCCAAACGGAAGAAGACTTTTTTTGACGGTTCTGCTCAGCGAACAGGGTAGAATAGGTCTGCATCTTGGATAAAAAGTCGCCCATGTTCCGGTAGGGGGTATGCAAAAGAGGGGAGTCCAATTCGACCACTTGGAGGTGGCTCGCTACAATTTTTTCATGGACCTGGGCATCGGTGAAATGGGTCGTTTGACGGTGATAGAGCCGGACGACACGGTCTGGATGCCATCCTCCGCACCATCGGATCCATTTTTTATTGAAAAAATTTTTTCGATTCAACGAGTAAACTTGATCTTTATCGAGCTTAAGCTGTTGGATCTCATCGATGAGCTCTTGGGAAAGAACCTCATCGCTATCGATGGAAAGGATCCAATCATGGGAGGCTTGGGAACTCGCGAGGTTATGGGTCGGACCAAAACCAATAAATGTCCCTTCCACGACCTTAACATTAGGAAATTCTTTAGCAATTTCGAGGGTTGAGTCGGTAGACCCGGTGTCCAATAGGATCACTTCGGAAAAGCCTTTGACGGATTCGAGGGTCGGCTTAAGGGTCTGGCCGCAGTTTTTTGCAAGGATAGTAATGCTGATCATGCTCGAAATAATAGCAAATAATCGTTTAAGTGAAAACTCAAAGCTCTGCTATAATCTCGAGTTTAACACTATTTATGAGGTAGCGCATGACTTTTCGACGAGGCTATACATTCGACGATGTGGCTTTAGTTCCCCAGTTCAATAACGTTCCATCCCGGACGGAGCCGTCTTTGGAAAGCTGGCTGACTAAAAACCGTAAGATCCACATCCCCCTTATTTGCGCCAACATGGACACGGCGATCAGCGAAGAGCTTGCAGATATTTTGATCAAACAGGGGACAGTTCCCATCTTCCATCGCTTCACGGGATTTGAGGACCAAGAAAAGTGGGTCAAGAAGTATGGCCAATCCACGTTTATTTCATGCGGGATCCAAAAAATTGACGAAACGCGCAAACTGCTCGACTTAGGCGCTGCAGGGGTCTGTATCGATGTCGCCCATGGACACTCCGACCGGATGTTCCAGTTCATCCATGAGTTGAAACGGACGCACCCGGACAAAGAGATTATCGCAGGAAACGTCTGCACGGCGATGGCCTACCATGACCTCGTTAATGCCGGCGCTGACGCTGTCAAAGTCGGCGTAGGACCTGGAGCCGCGTGCACAACACGGATTGTGACAGGGTTTGGCGTGCCGCAATTCTCAGCTATCTATGATTGCGCCAAGATCGCAGAAAAGCTGCGGGTCCCGCTCATTGCAGATGGTGGAATCCGCAACAGCCGAGATGTCGTCCTCGCTTTGGCAGCAGGTGCTAGTACAGTGATGATCGGCAAATTGTTTGCGATGACAAAAGAGAGCGCTGCTCCCAAACGCAAAACTGATAGGTATCCATCGGGTTTGGAAGCCAAGTTCCGAGGCCAGGCAAGCGAAGACTTTCAAAATGACTTCTATGGCGGACTGAAAGAAAAAACTGTTGCTGAAGGGATCGACTTTTGGGGACCAGTTTCAGGAAGCGCAGAACAGCTCATCAATCAGCTCCTCGGCGGAGTCCGCAGCGGACTGACCTACGGCGGCGCACGCAGCATTAAAGAGCTTCAGAGAAAAGCGGAATTTGTCGAAGTGACCGCTAGCTATATCCATGAAAGCCGCCCAAGACCTGAGATACCCAATGCTTAAAAAAAACTCGATACTTACTGTCATTTCCTTAGCTTGTCTTGGACTGTTCTTCAATTCCTGCAGCAGCAACTCAGATTCTGTCACCATCTCCCCAAAGATCAAAACTGCGTCTGTTGCAGGGGATGCTGATGATTGCGCGATCTGGATCCATCCGACTGACAGGAATTTAAGCCTGATCATCGGCAATGACAAGAAAGGAGGGGGAGGCCTATATGGATGGAACTTGCAAGGAGAGATCGTTTTCTACTATGGGCCGTTCATCAAACCGATCAATTTAGATATCCGCTACGGCTTTTCTTTAGGATCGGAAAAAGTGGACATCCTTGTCGTTGGAACGCATTCTGACAATTCGTTGCGCGTCTTTATGATCGATCCCAATGAACGCAAGCTAGTCGATGTGACTGCGCCAGGAGGTATCCAAACGGGAGCAGGCTACCAAATTTACGGACTTACGCTCTATCAAAACCCTAATACGGATGAAGTTTCCGCCTTCGTCAGCCAAGTGAAAAGCCAAGGAGATCTGATTCAGATTGCTTTGAGCGATAACGGAAATGGACGAGTGTACGGAAAAGTCGTTCGCACTTTCGGAGGAAAAGACATTAAAAATATTGTCGAAGGGATGTGCGCTGACGATGAGCTGGGCTTTCTTTACTGTTCCGATGAACGGATCGGCGTCCTGAAGTTTCATGCAGAACCTGAGATGGGCGATGAACCGATCGCACGGTTTGCGATAGGAGATGGGATCAAAGGAGACAGGGAGGGGATCGCTCTTTATGAATGCCCCGATGGCAAAGGGTATCTGATCTTGTCCAGCCAGGGCAACGACCAATTAAAGCTTTACGATCGAGCTGGCGATAATCCGTTCGTTCTAACGGTCAATAAAAGCGGTTCGACAAAGACCGATGGCATTGGGGCAACTTCGTGCCGAGTAGGACGTTTCCCGCATGGATTTATTGTCTGCCACAATGATCATAATTCTAATTTCGTCCTCTATGATTGGGACGACATAGCCAGAGATAAATTGTTGAAATGTTCTTGCAGCGAGGCTTATTAAGCGATGACATACAATCCCGCTTACACAAAGAAGATCTATGATGCCGTTCATGGATTCATCCGTTTCAATGAGTTGGAAAGGGAGTTGATCGATTCCGATCCGTTCCAACGCTTGCATTATTTGCACCAGTTAGGGATCTCCTTTTTGGTCTATCCTGGCGCTACCCATACACGGTTCGAGCACTCGCTCGGAGCAATGGAGCTGGCGACACGGATCTTTGACCGGATCGCATCGAAGCACTCTCGAACAGATGTTGATCTTGACTACTGGCGGCAAATTATCAGACTTGCTGCATTATGCCACGACTTAGGCCATCTTCCCTTTTCCCATGTTGCTGAAAAGGTACTGCTTGGAAAAGGGGGACATGAAAAATGGACTCTTGCTGTGATCCAGTCGGACCAGCTTAAATCGATCTGGGACAAGTTGCAGAAGAGACATCCCGAGCGCAATGTCACAAGCGATCTGATCAAAATGGCCCTTGGAGCGAAGAAAGCGGAAGAGATCGGGCTTGATCTCCCCTTTACTCCGTGGGAAAAAGTAATGACTGAGGTGATTACAGGGGATTTCTTTGGCGCAGACAGGATCGACTATTTGTTGCGCGACGCCCAGTGCACAGGGGTCTCTTACGGCCTATTCGATTACCATCAGCTGATTGAGATGCTTTGCATCCTGCCGACTCCCGGCGATCCAAAGGGAAGCCTCGAACTGGGGATAGAGGAGAATGGGATGGAATCGTGCGAAGCGCTCCTTTTGGCCCGCCACTTCATGCACCAAAGGGTCTATCAGTATTCTTCTTCCAAAGCCTACAGCTTCCATTTGGCCAGATTCATGAAGCAGTTCTATAGCCAGGGAAATTATTTAGAGAGTTTGGATGCCTATTTGACCATGACCGATAATGAAGTGCTCTCCGCTTTGCGCCGTGCCGCCATTGAGCCCAACGCCCTCGGCCATGCAGATGCTAGAGCCCTTCTCAAGCGGCACGACAGGTTTTTAGCGATCGAGCTAAAGAAGGGAATAGGGGAGGAAAATTTAAAAAAGCTCCAACAGCTACTTGCAATAGCCTCCGATGCGATCTCATGGAACCTAGCCAAAGAAAAACTGGACGACAGGCCTCCCACATTTCCAGTTTTAAAACGTTCGGGAGCCATCGTCGATAGCAGCCAATGTTCGAAGATCTTGATTCCAACTGGATCCCAAAGCTGGGTCTTTATAGCGCCGGCATTCGAAAGACCTTTTAGAGAAGCATTAGAGGAAATCACAAGTCCATGATCCAAAAAATATTCGGCTCACTGAAGAATGAGATCTTCTCACTATCGATGAAAGAGCGCCTTTTTATTTTAAGCGCTATGCTCTGCGGTTTTTTAATTTCGGCTGACTACGCCATCATCCGCCCCGTCAGCAACTCTGTTTTCATCTCAGCCTATTCGACTTCCCTGTTCCCTTATGCCTGGCTTGCTACCGTTCCGCTTAACTTGGTCATTGTCGCCCTCTATAATAAGTACTTGCCGCGGCTCGGCATTTTCAAGACTTACCTTGGTATCGCCGGCATCGTTACATCGTTTAATTTGCTCTGCGCCCTGTTCCTCAAAGAGTCCTCTTGGCTTCCCTTCCTGTTCTACATTTGGAAAGAGGTCTATATCATGCTGATGTTCCAACAGCTCTGGTCGGTCATCCATGCGACCATCCCTTTGCAAAGGGCCAAATACCTTTATGGGATCCTATTTGGAGTCGGAGCGATCGGAGCAGTATTCGGAAGCACGCTGCCCGGATTTTTTGCAGTGAAGATCGGATCGGAGACCCTCCTTTTTTCTACGGTTGCAACCTACTCGCTTCTAACCGCCGCCTTTTTGATGCTCCTCCACTTCAGCGGACAGGGGATAAGCCACGATAACGTCGAAGAAGAAAAAAAATCTTCCTGGAATGCCCTAAAACATGGGTTTGACCTGATCCGCCGATCTCCTTTTTTACCCTTTATTTTGGCCATTGTCACGCTGATGCAAGTGACTTCGACCCTGATCGATTTTCAGTTCAACCACCATTTGGAAAAGATGATCCCCACTAAGGACCTTAGAACTGAATACACCGCCCGCGTCCTTGGGATCGTCCACTTGGCTACGTTGACCCTTCAATTTTTCGGCTCTTTCCTCCTCGTTCACTTCTTAGGCTTTAAGCGGAGCCATCTTCTCGTGCCTTTGATCCTCTGCGTCAATGCAGCCGGATTCCTCCTTTTTCCAGCCTTTGCGATGATCTCCTTTTCCTACATCACAGTGAAATGCTTTGATTTTTCCCTGTTCGGCGTCGTCAAGGAGATGCTTTACATCCCGCTTAAAAAAGATGAGAAGTTCCGCGCCAAGGCTATCATCGACGTTTTTGCCTACCGCTCTTCCAAAGCGATCGCATCCCTTCTTATCCTCGGACTTCAGTTCTGGGCCGGAATGCAGGCCCATTTCATCTTGAGCTGGACAGCTGTCGCTATTTTGCTTCTCTGGTGCTATACAGTCGTCCGGATGTTTAGAACCTACGATCCGATCTTGCACACTGGCTTATGATAGAATTTGATATTACAATAAAGGTATATAGATTTTTATGATGAGCTTTTCTTGATCTGAGATGACATGTTCCATATTGAAGTATTCGCAAAATACCGGACGAGACTTATCAAATTGCTTTCGACTTTGCGGTAACCATTTTAAAAAGATTTGGTCAAAGGTGCTTTCTAAATTATTATAAGGACCGCAGTGGACAAAAACAGCATATTTTCCACCTTTGATACGCTGCCTACCTACTTCGCCTTTTTCTTTAACCCCGCTTGGGATTGTAATTGCCGCGTCATAACGCAGTTTTTCCTCATCAGTCACTTGCGGGTCGTCATGCGATATGCCAAAATACCGCAGTTGGGATGGATCAATTTTATTTATTTCAATAAAATGGATCATTGCAATCCAGGCTTTTGCAGCGGAAACAGAATAACAGCCTTGCCTTCTTACAAATAAAAGCTCTAAATCTGGCATTTTTTTTTCGATTCTATCGGGCTCTAGCATTGGTAATTTATCGATCTTATCGGCAATGCTTTTTATCGCTGAATAAGCAGATCTATATTTTTGCGGCGCCATACCTGTTGTTTGTTTAAAAGCTTTTGTGAATGCTGATGGAGTTTCATAACTAGCTTCTAAAGCGATATGAGTAACGGTTTCCTCTGTATACTTTAACTTTCCTGCTGCTGCTTCTAGGCGCAGTCTTTTAATGTAACTATGGACTGTTTCGCCAATAATTCCTTGAAAAACGCGATGAAAATGAGTAGGAGAATAACAAGCCAATTCTGCTAAATGTTCTAATGTTAGCTCATTATCAAGATTTTCTTCGATGTAGGCGATAACCTTCAATGTTCTTTCGATAGAATCTTTTTCACGTGACATCTTTGTTCCATTTTTTGTTTCATTCATTTGACAAGCTACAATTTACGATAGCACTTGAATTTGCCACTTTTCCATTTTTGCGAAATCTATTAATCGCCATTTATTTCTTTTTCTGTTAACAGAAATAAAAATGCAGAAGAGGAGTGTCCATGGACAGCATCAGCCGCAACTTAACTCCTGAGCAGATCTTAAACGACCCGCTGCTCAACAAAGGAACGGCTTTTACACAGGAAGAGCGGGATCTGTTCGGATTGAATGGTTTTCTCCCTTACCATGTGGCGACTCTGGAAGAACAGGTTGGCAGGCGCTATGAGAACTTCAAGAATAAAATAGATGAGCTTTCTAAATACACCTTTCTTTCCGCTTTGCAAAACCGCAACGAGGTCTTGTTCTACCGCCTTGTCTATGAACACATATCTGAAATGGTCCCGCTGATCTATACTCCGACAGTAGGGGATGTTTCGCTCCATTTCAGCATCTTGTACCGGCAGCATCGGGGGATCTATTTGTCCTATCCAAACCGGAACAAAATTTCAGAGACCCTTTCCCGACTTCCGAACAGAGAAGTAGACGTGATCGTCGTCACTGATGGAGAGCGGATTTTGGGTTTGGGAGATGTCGGTATCGGAGGAATGGCGATCCCTCAAGGAAAACTTGCCTTGTATACTCTTTTTGGAGGGATCCATCCTGCAAGGACGCTTCCCGTCATGCTCGATGTCGGCACGAACAATCCCGATCTATTGAACGATCCCGTTTATTTGGGATGGCGCCATAAACGGGTAACAGGGGATGAATATGACGGTTTTGTCGATCAGTTTGTAAAAGAGATCAAAAAACGGTATCCTAAAGTGCTGGTCCAGTGGGAGGACTTTGCCAAACCTCATGCAGCGCCCCTTTTACACCGCTACCAAGACCAGATCTGTTCGTTCAATGATGATATTCAAGGAACTGCAGCTGTCGCCTTAGGGGCAATATTGAGCGCGTGCAAGGCAGCAGGAGAGAAGCTTAAGGACCAGAAGATCGCCATCCTTGGAGGAGGTTCTGCCGGCCTTGGCATCGCAAAGCTGATCGTTCAAGCAATGAAATTGGAAGGAATTACCGAGCAGCAAGCTCGGCGCAATTTCTATATTGTGGACATCAATGGCCTTTTGCATACAGGACAAGACAAATTAGAAGGCGGTCAAAGAGATTTTGCCCAGGATGCGCAGTCGCTTAGCTCTTGGAATGTCAAAAATCCGAATAACATCACACTTGTCGAAGTGATGCAAAACGCCCATCCCAGCGTCCTGATCGGAGTTTCCACGCAGACAGGAGCGTTTACGGAAGAGATCGTGAAGACGATGGCAAAGTTCACTCCTCGCCCGATCATCTTCCCTCTTTCGAATCCCACCTCGAAAAGCGAGGCCAAACCGGAAGATCTGATCAAGTGGACAAATGGCAAGGCGATCGTTGCGACAGGCAGTCCGTTCGCGCCTGTGACCCATGAAGGCAAGCAATACTTGATCACGCAATGCAACAATGTGAGCATTTTTCCAGGCCTTGGACTCGGCGTTGTCGCATGCCAGGCCCCTAAAGTGGTGGAAAAGATGTTTATCCGCGCCGCACATGTCTTAAGCCAACATTCTCCCATGGTAAAAGACCCTCAGGCAACGCTGTTTCCTCCATTGGAAAAGCTGCGCGATGTCAGCCGATCCATTGCGATCGAAGTTGTCAAAACAGCGCAGGAGGAGGGGCTTGTTCCAAAGACTGGCGCAGCTGAAGTTGAAAAGTTGATCGATCAAAAGATGTGGTTTCCGAATTATCCGATCTATGGAAGGAAATGAGCTAAAATGCTGCATCCAGAGCACCATTATCACAATCTGAAAAAAGCGATCGCCCTTTTTCTGATCGCCTATTTTTTTATTGCTCTGACCTACACTTTTTCGACACTTGCAAGCTCTTCCACATCGACATCGGAAATGGTTTTTTTCCGCAATTTTGTCGGTGTCTTATTGACGCTGCCGTGGATGATCAAGAACCGCTCGGAGAGTTTTAAGGTCTCTAGGCCCTGGATCTTAATTTTACGCTCTGTCCTTGGCATCGTGGGAATTGTCTGTGTTTTTGTAGCAGTCAAGCACGTTTCCCTTGTCGATGTGACGCTGCTTAGCAACACAGCCCCGCTGTTCGTCCCATTTCTTTCCTGGTTTTTCCTTAAAAAACCGATCGATCACAAAGGATGGCCAGCCCTTGCAATGGGATTTATCGGAATTGCGCTGATCTTGGTGCCGACTAAAGGGATTATCAACGTCCATGCCCTTTACGCGTTAGGCAATGGACTAACGACGGCAGCAACTTTTCTCGTCGTCCGTTTGGCAGCTAAGACGGAAAAGATGCAAACCCTTCTGTTTTACTATTACTTGATCGGCCTGATCTTGTTCCTGCCGATCAACATCTTCTATTTCAATGTTCCAAACGTCCAAGCCCTTACCTATCTCGTGCTGATCGGCGTTTACGCCTACTACGGTTCGGCATTTACATTTTATGCCCTGCAGTATGGCAATACGGCGCAGCTTGCCCCTTTTTCCTATTCAGGCGTTATTTATGCAGGGGTAATCCAATGGGTCCTTTGGGGGCAGTTCCCCCGTTGGATCAATCTGATCGGAGTGGCCCTGACATGCGTAGCAGGGATTTACATTCTTCTGCTCAATAAGCCTTCGGTTAACACGCCAAAGATGAATTAACGGGAAGAGGCTGCGGAGACACGAAGAAGCTTCGGTGAAGCTTCGTAGTGCAGAGCAGGTGAAGCGCCCTTGGGTGCGAACTGGCCAGAACCAAAACATCTATAAAATCGAGATTAACCTTTCAATAGAGCAGCGAGCGCTTTATCATAGTTCGGCTCCTCGACGATGTCTGGCACAAGTTCAATATAAATGACTTGGGATTGTTCATCGAGGACAACGATCGCGCGCGCGTTTAGGCCTGCGAGCGGCCCGTCTTGGATCAGGATCCCATAATCGACGGCGCAATTTTTGTTGCGCATCATCGAAAGGGGGATGATGTTTTCGACTTTTTCTTGAGAGCACATCCTTTTTTGGGCAAACGGGAGGTCGCAGGACACAACTAAGGCCACCACTTCGGGATGGGACTTGAGCGCATCGTTAAACTTCTTGGTCGACAAGGAACAAACCGCAGTGTCCAAGCTCGGCACAAAGGAGAGCAGCTTCCTTTTTCCTTTAAAATCTTTCAATGATTTCTCTTGCAACTCCCCATCGACCAATAAAAAATCTGGTGCCTTTGCTCCTACTTTAGGAAGTTCTCCATTTATTTGGATCGGGTTTCCCTTCAACTTCACGCTAGCCATATATCCTCCAATAAAAACTTGGTTATGTATATAGGATTTTTCATCTAATGCCAACCAAAAAATGGTTGCTCGTAATTTAAAGATTTGATTAAATCTCCGCTCGTTTAACGAGGAGCCGTTGAACAGACGGTTAACCTGGCAGTCCAAGTCAACTTCGAACAGAGGTGAATTGTGAAGCGAAATGGTTCCTTTTCAAATTACTGCGTTCTGGCAGCAGAGCGGATCCACTATTGGCTAGGGCGGGACAAAGACCATCTTTTCCCCCAGCTGCTGAGCAAGCTGTCCTGCAGCGACCTCATCAATATTCATAAATGCGACCTCGTCAAAGTTCCCAAGATCCCTTCCCAAGTCGAACAACTCCCCATTTACGGATTCCAAATACGCAAGCAAGCCCCTCATAAACAAAAATTGGACAGCGTCAGAAAAGAAAAAATTGACCTGCATGCCGACCGGAGCGACCTTGCGTCGCAGATCAACCGATCAGCCCTTCAGACCCAATGCTGCGTTAATCAAAAAACTCCTTACATCCAATTTGAAGAAGCTTTTGCATCAACCGATCTCAGCTCGAACCGGGTGATCAATTGGCGTCTAAAAGAACATTTTTTAGCTGCCCGGAAGCTTCGGAATATCCATAAAAAGCAGCATCATCAGCAAAAGCATCACGATTTTGTCGCTTTAAACCCAATAAAAAAAGAACCCCAGCCCAACTCGGACCACGAGTTTTGGGAAGAGATGATCCGTTCCAAAGAAAAGCCCATTTTCCAGAAGGTAACCATTAACTAAACTATGGCATCTCATTTACGCATTGATTTGAGTTGCTATGAAAGTTTAGCAGATTTTGCCGATCCTCCTGTTCCAGAGTCTCCGTTAAAGAGAGAAAGAGAAGATCTTGATATATTGGTCGAGGCTATTGAACATACAAGCAAAAAGCCCCTCGTCGCAGCGGAACCGATCTCACCGGAAAAGGCTCCTTTGCGCCTTGCTGTTCTGCGGTCGAACGAAAGGCCATTGTCCCAACTCGTTTCACTGCGGGCCTTTGCAGTAAAAGCACAACATCTCTACTCTCAACTTTGCGAACGGGACGTGGCAATGATGGAACGGGCAAAAGATGAGGGACTATTAGGAAAGAGGGAATCTTACGAACAACGCTCCTTGCGTTACTCTGAA
>JAFEGF010000388.1 GCA_018240225.1 Verrucomicrobiota bacterium | reverse complement strand
TTTTTCTAGTTGTCTTTAACGACAAGTTTCCAAGATGGCAAACACTATTAACATCCCATTTTCCCACCTCTTTTCAATTGAAGCAGCCTATTGCACAACCATTTTCTTGTTATAAGCATTTAAAAGCTATAGATCATCAATTCAAGGCAGGAACATTCCAAACAAGGTCCTTTTTAGCTCATCAACCGATGGTTCATTTATACGTTCCGCCTTTCCTTGACGCGGAGATGGCAAATATGATTATTGCTCACCAGAGCAGTGTTCGATATCTCGATTTGCAAGATGGAAACCTCATTTCTGCTGCATGGGAGCCGTCGATTGCCATCTGGGATCTTAAAAGCGGCGATCTAAAAGGCAGATTGGTTATGGATCAAGAAAACGGCTTTTGCATGGCGGTAAAAGATAAGAAGGTCTTTTCCGGTTATAGCGACGGGATTATTAAAATCTGGGATTTTGAAAAGGGTGAAATGCTACACAGATTGGAGGGGCATAAAGGCGCTGTCGTATTTGTAAAGGAGGATGACGGAAAGCTGATATCTAGCTCGGGGGATGGACAGATCAAAATCTGGGATATTGCAACGGGTAAATTGCTCCAGACTTTAGAGGGTGATCAGATTGGCAATGAGGCATATCCTTTCAACCATATTGAGGTCAAGGAAGGGAAGCTTATTACTGATAGCCGTCCTACGGCTAGAACTTCTACAATCAAAGTCTGGGATCTTCAAAGTGGAAAAACGCTCTTTACCGGTGACGCTGTACATACCCATGTGATGACGGGCTTATCGGTAGAGGATGGAAAGATCATTTCTGGTTCACACGATTCTACGATCAAAATCTGGGACTTTGAAACCGGTGCACTGCTACACACTTTGGATCAACATGTAGGCGGTATTTGTTCCTTACTGGTTCATAATGGAAAGATCATTTCTGGGTCGCAAGACCATACGATCAAAATCTGGAACCTTGAAGACGGCGAGGAGCTCCATACTTTGGATGGCCATCAGCGAGACATTAATTTACTCAAGGTCAAAGATGGGATCCTCTTTTCCGGATCAAAGGAAGAGAACGCGATCAAAGTTTGGGATCTTGAAAGCGGTAAACTGCTTCGCAGCTTGGATGTTCCTGAAGGCCGTATCGAGTGTCTGGAGATAAAAGATGAGATGCTTGTTGCCGGTTTGCATGGAGGAATTGTCAAAATCTTCGATTTTACGCCTCCTTCTAAAAATCGCTAAAAGGTAAGCGGCTT
>JAFEGF010000387.1 GCA_018240225.1 Verrucomicrobiota bacterium | reverse complement strand
GGAAGGAAGAGTCGGTCGACTTTTTGGATCGATTTTTGGCTGATCGGGTCAAAGGTGCGGATCTGTTCGATCGCATCGCCGAAAAACTCGATCCGGTAGGGATCGAAGGAGGAGATCGGAAAGAGGTCTAAAATTCCGCCGCGCAGGGCGAATTCCCCTTTATCGGAGACAACAGGCGCCCTCCGATAGCCCATCTGGGTCAATTTTTCAGGAAGCGATGAGAAGTTGATCTCGTCGCCGCTTTTCCAACTTTGGCAAAGGGGCTTGATGAGCTTGGGCGATGGGAGTTTCTGGAGGCATGCCTGCAAGGAGGAGATCAGGATGCTCGGTTTTTTCTTGTTCAACAGTTCGAAGAGGGTGTCGAAGCGCTTGCCGACGATGTCGGGCGAAGGGAGGATCTCTTCTCCGGGAAGGGTTTCCCATGAGGGGAATTCGAGGACGCTGTCCCCGGAAAGAGTGGAGATGTCCTGATACAGCCTATCTTCAGATCCGCTGGAAATGACGAGGATATTTTTTTTCGTCGATTGCAAAAGCAGATAGATGAGGGCGGCCTTGGGGGCGTCCCACAGCTCTTCGATCAAGATCGATGGCTCTTTCGGAGAAAACTGCTCAAAAGCCTCAAGGGATGGGCTTGAGAGCAGTTTTTTTGAGATTAACGGTTTGCCAGCCATTGTTTTGCTTTTTCAAATGCTTGAGGTAAGCCCTCAGGGGATTTCCCTCCGGCTTGGGCAGAATCGGCCTTTCCGCCGCCGCTGCCGCCTACAAGAGGTGCGATTTCCTTAATGAGCTGGACAGCTTGGATCCCTTTTTGTACGAGGTCGGAAGAGACTTTGACCAACAGTTGGCAGCGTTGATCGGCTTTGATGGCAAGCACGATCACTCCGGAGCGCAAGGACTGCATCGTCTCTTCAGCGAGGTCGACGAGCAGGTCGGGGTCGACGTTGGCAGCCGTGCAAACGCAGGAAACAGCTCCCGCTTTTTCAGCGTTGTCGGCAAGCTGCTTGGCCGTTTGTTTAAGGGCGGCCTTGCGGTACTGTTTCAGTTCTAAGGAGAGCTGCCGGCTCTCTTCGAGTAAGTGGGCGATCCTTTCTTGAAGGTTGTGCGATGGGGTCTTCAACAGGGCTGCGGAGGATTCAAGAAGGTCTTCTTGGTGCCGGATGATCTGTTCTGCGTCCTTGCCGCTGACAGCCTCGATCCTTCGGATCCCTGCGGAAATGCTCCCTTCTTTGACGATTTTAAAAAGGCCGATGGT
>JAFEGF010000386.1 GCA_018240225.1 Verrucomicrobiota bacterium | reverse complement strand
GCGACCTCCATGCTCTGTCATTAGCCAGCAAGCATTTTTTTGTGACCATCTTTAATAACAACTTTCCGGCATGGTCGACCCTTTTAGCCTCTCATTTTCCATCCTCTTTTCCAATGAATCCACCGCAGCCATTGACACTGCCCCTTTATCGAAACTTAAAGACTATAGACAACAATATGAGGACAAGAAGGCCTCAACCACTGCACATCTTGAGGGGCCATGAAAAGTGGGTCAATTCCCTAACAGTAAAAGATGGGATGCTCTTTTCTGGTTCCTGTGATTACACGATCAAAATCTGGAACATTGCAAGCCGCACAGAGCTTAAAACCTTAGCTGGCCATCAAGGCAGTGTCAATTGCATAACGGTAATAGATGAGATACTTTTTTCTGGTTCCGATGATAAGACGATCAAAATCTGGGACATTGCAAGCGGTACAATGCTTAAAACCTTAAACGGCCATCAAAGCTGGATCACTTGCCTAACGGTACATGATGGGATCCTCTTTTCTGGTTCCGGCGATTCCACGATCAAGATCTGGGACATTGCAAGCGGTACAGAGCTTAAAACCTTAAACGGCCATCAAGAAAATGTTGCGTGCCTAACGGTACATGATGGGATGCTTATTTCTGGTTCATGGGATGAAACAATCAAAATCTGGGACATTGCAACCGGTACAGAGCTCGAAACCTTAAATGGCCATCACAACATAGTCAAATGCCTAACAGTACAAGATGGGATGCTCTTTTCCGGTTCCGGAGATGAAACGATCAAAATCTGGGACATTGCAAGCGGCAAAAACCTCTGCACCTTAGCTGGCCATCAAGACGCTATCAGTTGTCTAATGGTAAAAGATGGGATCCTCATTTCCGGTTCGTATGATAATACGATCAAAATCTGGGACATTGAAAGTCGTAAAGAGCTTAAAACCTTAAGAGGCCATCAAGGATCTGTCTCTTGCCTAACTCTAAAAGATGGGATGCTTTTTTCCGGTTCCAGTGACAAGACGATCAGAATTTGGGATTTTAATCCCATTTCTAATGATATAAACGGATAATTACAACACGCAAAAATTTAATAAAACTAAATAAGACAGAGATTTTTATGTCATCAGTTCCACAAATAAGCAACCAGAATAGAGATGTCACAACCCTGGTAAACACCGTGCAAATGGTTAAATATCTTCCTGACGAAGCCATTTATGAATGCAGCAAGCACATCAACAAGCTAAGCGACCTCCATGCTCTGTCATTAGCCAGCAAGCATTTTTTTG
>JAFEGF010000385.1 GCA_018240225.1 Verrucomicrobiota bacterium | reverse complement strand
TAGGGAGTTTGCTAAGGACGAGAGTTCGATTCTCTCCACCTCCAATCAAATAGGGCCCAAAATTTTCGGGCCCTTTTTTATATGACAAAGCTCCTGGAAACTCTTCAGAAGGATGTAAAATCTAGTTTGCCGACTATTGAGGAAATTGAGGCTAAACTTACTAAAGACAAAAAGCAAATGAAGAAATCCTAAGCTAAGGAAATGGCTTTGATTTTTTCCTGTCTGGAAAAATCAAAAAAGACTCGCCCCTTTTAGTCTTTCACCCACTACTTTCAGTCACATCTCACTTGCTATTAACAAAATAGATTAAAGCTTTTATCTAACACTTGAATTTTAATATATTTTTAATTTAAAATTAATTAACTTTAATAACACTATTTCGCAGGTTTTCTATGAGTTCAATTAGCAATAGTTCTTATGCTAGCACATCATATCAATCAATGGAGGACCTATCTCTGGCTACTGCTTCCATCAATCTTGGAATCGATTCTTATGGAATGATCGATAATCTCTCAGAACTCGAAGCTGCCTTCTGTCAAGCAACCAAAAATTTCTCAGAAGCAGAGGTGATCCAATACGTTAGAGATGGCCATCTTCCACCAGCCAAACAGGCCTTTAAGATCAGGAAGAAATGCAATCATAACATTGCAACCTCGCTAGTCGTTTTGGCAAGCGGTACTATTTTCCGCACAGGAAAAAATAAAGAGATTAACCAAGGCGCGTGTAGCCTCCCAGGAGGCAATGAATCAATCCTATTAGGCCAAGGCTGTAACAAAAAAGTCTTTTCAGTAAAAGATCTTAATACCCAGAAGCGGGTAGCAATCGCAGTCGCAATAGAAAATTATCCAGATACCCTATTAGAAATGCAACATGAAGCAGAAGTAACAAACCAGATCTCCTCGCCTTATATCCTGCGCGTTGACTATTACGTCAGGCCAATTGAACTAAAGTCAGGGATTTCAGATCAGTTTAGGAAAGGTTACCTCGAATCAGAAGTCTGTCTGGGAGGGTCATTGAAAGAACATCAAGAGCTAGCTACCGATCCAATAGTTCGCGCACAACTGGTTCTAGCTGTAAAGGCTACCCATGCTGCGGGGTTCGCACATCATGACATCGATGCAGGAAATGTTGTATTTGTGGACATTCCAAATACAGAACAGAGCCTCACCTTAAGGATTAAATTAATCGATTTTGCACAAGCACAAAAACTGCGCGATACAAATAAAGAAGAATTAATACAGAGAGATGCAAATCAATTAGGGCGCTTGTGTCC
>JAFEGF010000384.1 GCA_018240225.1 Verrucomicrobiota bacterium | reverse complement strand
AAGTTTGGGATCTTGAAACCGGCAAACTGCTTTATAGTTTGGATCAGCATCAAGGCCCTATCACCTGCTTAAAAGTAAAAGATGGGCGGATCTATTCTGGTTCGAATGACCGAACTGTCAAAATCTGGGACCTTAAAAGCGGAACACAGCTCCATAGCTTCAACGGACATCTGCGTGCTGTCACTTGCCTTGAGATAAAAGATGGGATGCTCATTTCGGGTTCAAGCGATGAGACGATCAAAATCTGGGATATTGAAAACAGTCAGCTGATTCATGACATAAAAGGTCACAAACGTCCCATTAGCAGCTTAATCGTAAAGGATGGAATGCTCTTTTCTGGCTCGTATGACCGGACCATCAAAGTCTGGGATCTTGGAAGTGGACAAATGCTTCACAGCCTGGACAGCCATAAAGGCCTTGTCAGCTGCTTAAGCTTAAAAGATGGGATGCTCATTTCAGGTTCGTCTGATAGGAAGATTAAAATCTGGGATTTTACTCCGCGTTCTATTTGAGAATCGCCTGATTAGGATGTTAGCAAAACTCGATGGTCCGCTTTTTTGGGTCCAGAGGAGAATTATTGACAAAGTCAGATCAAAGCTTAATTGATCAAAATGGGGAATTTCATAGTGAATAGCTATGAGAGACAAGGAGGATTGATAGGATGCACTCATTTAATTCTCCCCTGGCCTCAAAAAAGGGAAGATCGAGTTATACCTAAACAGTCCCTGTGGTTGTTTGTCCAGGAAATAAGAACCTGCCTAATTCTTGCAATAGTTCCCTATTGCGATCTGCGTGGATGATAAAGTATTGGGCAACTTCCCTTGCACCCATTGCATCTGCATTTCCATTGCCTCCAGTTTCTACTCCAGTCCTTAAGTTGATCCCGTTGTCAAATGACCGCATCGCATAGACAGGAGCTGCTGAAATTGAGCTTGTGTTGTTCAGAAAATGGGTCTCAACACCTAATGCGACCTCTCCCTCTAAATTTTGCGTTTGAAGAACTTGCCTCAACATTTGCTTAGCTTCGGCTTTGAATTCTGTAAGGTCTGCCGCAACATCGCTGTGCGGCATAGCGAGAATCTCATCATTGAAACGAATCGTGACCAATGCTTTGAGAGGAAATGTTAGATCCGTCTGATTGAATTGGATATCGATGAACCGATCCCCTTTTTCGATCAATCTTTCATGAGTGATGGCTGTTTCGGGAGCTGCTTCTATTTGATTTGCCCTTGCGCCAAAACAGCTCAAGAACATCTCCCTGATCCAATTCACAAAGCT
>JAFEGF010000383.1 GCA_018240225.1 Verrucomicrobiota bacterium | reverse complement strand
TATCACAGCTGATTATCTGCTTTGGAAAGCGACCGAGCAGAACTTGAATTACGCTTCAAATATCTTGGATTCAACGTCTCCTAACGCAGATGTTCTTAAAGGGAGACTCTTTAACGTCAAATTTAATTGCCAGTCTGGATTTCGTGTTGGGTTAGGATACAATTTGGGACATGATCAGTGGGATACAACTCTCGAATGGACATGGTTTAGAGACCATGGTTCTGGAACAGCTTCCAGCTCAGATCATGGTATCTTTTCAACGATTGCTAGCCCAGTTTTTAATGAGTTAATAAATGCCAAGAAGGCAAAGAGCGATATAGAACTGCACCTCAATCTATTGGATTGGGAGTTAGGACGCGAGTTCTATACGGGTAAACATTTGACTGTCCGGCCTTTCGGCGGGTTAAGAACAGGATGGGTGAATCAGAATTGGAAAACGAAATATTTCGATCCTGGTTCATTTCAACAGGTTCCATTGAATGCATTTCAAGTAAAATTAAAGCAAGATTTCTGGGGAATTGGCCTGCGGGGAGGTCTTGATACAGAATGGCATTTGATAAGCGGCCTTAGCATTTATGGAAATGGAGCTCTCTCTCTTCTATATGGTTTTTTTAAAGATGTGCGCTTAGAGAATAGCTTTTCAAACGCCGGAGCAAAAGGGAGAAATCTTTACGGGGTCAATAGCAAGCGTTGCGAACAAGCGATCACAGAGCTTCAACTAGGATTGCGTTGGGACCAAATGTTCTCCCATGACCGGTTTCACTTTAGAATTCAAACGGGTTGGGAACATATGATGTTTTTTGATCACAACCATTTGTTTGTATTTTTGGACCCCAACTCTGCTAATCTGAGCGAATATGGAGGCAATTTAAGCTTTCAAGGGTGGACAACTTCTGTTCGGTTTGATTTCTAGTGTGATACCGATTCGTCAATTTATTTTGGTATAATCCACCGATTGCCCCTAAACTTAGATAAGCTGTCTTAGGATTGGACAGAATCAAGAAAATAATGATATCTATAATGCTTTTAACTTACACAAATAGTTTTTACAGGATTTTCTTATGAGTAATCGTTTGTTGCCTTTCTTATCCTCATGCTCTTTGATCCTCATCATTGGCGTAAATGCTGATAACGTGAACGCTTCCACCAATTCCGACGGCCAAAAACCAAAAGACAACTCGATAGAAATTACTCCTCCAGGAAGGCCTCAGGTTAAACATGGGGCAAACCTATTTATCACAGCTGATTATCTGCTTTGGAAAGCGACCGAGCAGAATTTGAA
>JAFEGF010000382.1 GCA_018240225.1 Verrucomicrobiota bacterium | reverse complement strand
AAGTTTGGGATCTTGAAACCGGCAAACTGCTTTATAGTTTGGATCAGCATCAAGGTCCTATCACCTGCTTAAGCATAAAAGATGGACGTCTCTATTCTGGTTCGAATGACCGAACTGTCAAAATCTGGGACCTTAAAAGCGGAATACAGCTCCATAGCTTGGACGGCCATCTGCGCGCTGTCACTTGCCTTGAGGTAAAAGATGGGATGCTCATTTCAGGCTCAGGTGATGAGACGATCAAAATCTGGGATATCGAAAACGGTCAGCTGATTCATAACTTAATAGGTCACAAACGTCCCATCAGCAGCTTAAGCGTAAAGGATGGAATGCTCTTTTCTGGTTCGTATGACCGGACCATCAAAGTCTGGGATCTTGGAACTGGACAGCTGCTTCAGAGCCTGGACAGTCATAAAGGCCTTGTCAGCTGCTTAAGCGTAAAAGACGGGATGCTCATTTCAGGTTCATCTGATAAAAAGATTAAAATTTGGGATTTTACTCCACCTTCTAATTAAGAAGTTTCTGATTAGAATGA
The DNA here is from genome assembly GCA_018240225.1 of Verrucomicrobiota bacterium. GTDB lineage: Bacteria > Chlamydiota > Chlamydiia > Chlamydiales > Rhabdochlamydiaceae > Acherontichlamydia > Acherontichlamydia pituitae. The sequence goes on along the minus strand of JAFEGF010000382.1, from coordinate 752 downwards.
TGCAAAATGTTTCGGTATAAACTCGATGGTCCGCTTTTTTGGGGCCAGAGGAGAATTTTTGACAAAGTCGGATCAAAGCTTAATTGATCAAAATGGAGAGTCTCATAGTGAATAGCTATGAGAGTCAAGGAGGATTGAGAGGATGCAGTCATTTAATTCTCCCCTGGCCTCAAAAAGGGAAGATCAATTTAAACAGTCCCTGTGGTTGTTTGTCCAGGAAACAAGAACCTGCCTAATTCTCGCAATAGTTCCCTATTGCGATCTGCGTGGATGACAAAGACTTGTGCTACTCGCGCAGCGCTCATTTCATCTGCATTAAAATTGCCTGAATTGGTTTCATCTGTTCTTAAATTAATGCTGTCGTCGAACGACCGCATTGCATAGGCAGGAACCGCCGGATTTGTGCTCGTGTTGTTCAGAAAATGGGTCTCAACGATTAATTTGACTTCTCCCTCTAAACTTTGTGCTTGTAGCACTTGGCTTAACACACGCTTTGCTTCGGCTTTGAATTCTGTAAGGTCTGCCGCAACATCGCTATGAGGCATTGCTAGGATCTGACCATTGAACCGGATGGTAACTATGGCTTTCAGAGGAAACGTCAGATTGGTCTGATCGAATTGGATGTCGATGAATCGATCTCCTTTTTGGATCAATCTTTCATGAGTGATGGCTCTTTCGGGAGCTGCTTCTGTTTCACTTGCCCTTGCGCCAAAACAGCTCAAGAACATCTCCCTGATCCAATTCACAAAGCT
>JAFEGF010000381.1 GCA_018240225.1 Verrucomicrobiota bacterium | reverse complement strand
AAGAGCAAATTTGGTTCAACCAGAACCAATTCCTCGATACAGTCGACACAAGAACTGGAAACTTGACTTTCCAAGGTTTGACTGTTAAAGCTGGCTTAATGTTCTAATCGTCGCAGACGATAGCATTAATTTAAGGCTCAAGAAGAGCCTCATTGAGCAAAAGATCTACGATCTTGATCTCAATGAGGTTCTTCTTTTTTTCTCTTTTTTCTTTGAAAAAAATTATTTTGATCTCATAGGATCAAATTCATCGAATACCCACGACTAGGAGTACGGTATGAAGAAATATGTGTACGTAACTGCGCCAATGCTTACCTTAGGAGCTGCAGCACTGTTTGCAGATGCTCCAAATGCACAAAATGGACAAGATAGAGATGGCGGCTACAAGTTCCCGACGCAAGAGATCACGCCAGAGGCCCAACCGAAGGTCACGCATTGGGCAGACCCATTCATCACAGCGGACTTCATCTACTGGAAAGCTGTTGTCGAGAACATGCACTATGCATATACAGGAGCAATTACATCCACTTCTGCTAATGCGCACAAAGGAAGCTACCATTCTCCTGATTTCGATTTCGAGCCAGGTTTCAAATTGGGATTCGGCTTGAAGTTTCGGCATGATGGGTGGGACCTGTTTGCCCAATGGACGTGGCTTAACGAGTTTGAAGGCGATAACCATGTGCACACAAGGACAAATTCCCAAACGCATTCGATGGTGCATTCAGTCCTTACGCCGCAAATCGGCTTGATGCCTGATTTCACCTATGATAGAGGCCATGCGGAATGGTCGATGCATTTCAATGCTCTGGACATCGAACTGGGCCGCAACTTTTTTATCAGCCGCTATCTGACCTTAAGACCGCATTTTGGTTTTAAATTCGGATGGATTGATCAAGACTATCATATCAAAGTCCATAACATTGCGGCTTACCAGCCTCTTCTAACGATCGTCAATCCCTCTGTAGGAACCGCTAAGAACGACCAAGACTTCTTTGGCTGCGGGATCAGGACCGGTCTAGACGCTGTATGGTACTTCACTAAGCATTGGGGACTCTATGGAGATTTTGCAATCAGCGCACTCTGGAGCGATTTCCACTCGAAGACGGAACACCATGTCGCATCAGCAAACGTTGCGAAAGTTGAAAACCTTGATTTCAAACGCACGCTCACAACACTAACGCAAGTGCTGGAGCTGGGACTCGGTTTCCGTTACGACTGCACGTTCTTCCTTGGCGATTATGAGTTCTATCTCCAAGCTGGATGGGAAGAGCAAATTTGGTTCAACCAGA
>JAFEGF010000380.1 GCA_018240225.1 Verrucomicrobiota bacterium | reverse complement strand
GCCGCGTCTGCCATGCCTGCAATGAAAACTATTACATTTGGTGCCGGACCTGCTATAATTAACGCACCTAATCGAACAATGTTCCCCTGCGCTGCAGGGGGTTTATATCATGAACTCTGAATTTGATGTTATTGTAGTTGGAGCAGGAGTCCACGGACTGGCTGCAGCTTACAACCTGTCTTTCCATCGTCAGCTGAAGGTCGCGATCCTGGAGCAACATCTCATAGGCCATCCCTTTGGAGGTTCCCATGGGGCTTCGCGCATCTTCCGCAGCACCTATTCCCATCCCGCCTATATCGATCTAATGAAGCGGCTCTGCGTGCAAGATTGGCCTGAGCTCGAACGTCAAATGCAAACCCAGTTCCTTTACCCTAATCCTGGTTGTTTTTTCGGCAGAGGCCGAACATTCGAAGGGTATCTCCAAACTCTTTCGCAATCAGATCTCAATACCGATGTTCTCACGCCGCAGGAAGCAAAACGCCTCTTTCCCCAATTCCGTTTTCAAGATGCCGCCGCTGTCGTTCACGATCGCACTGCTGGTGTTATTGATGCAAAGAAAACCATTCGAAAGCTCTTAAGGAGGTCCACTGAGCGCGGCATATCTTTATTTGAAAATACCAAGCTTATCAGCATCGATGGGAACTTCTCTAACTTGCGCCTTATCACCAACACGCGGGATCTGTTTGCTAAGAAGCTCATCATAACTGCCGGAGCCTGGGCTTCGCAGTGGCTGCCCATTACGCCTATCCAACAGACGATTGCCTATTTCAAATTGGAAGGTCCTCCCAATTCGATAGGGAAGTTTCCTTGTTGGTCATATATTGGGGAAGGGGAGAATGCGATTTTTTATGGGCTGCCTGAGTTTGGGTGTGAAGGGATCAAGATCGCCCGCCACGTCACAACGGGTTCTGCCGACGATCCCGATCAACATCTTTATCCTGACCAAGCTCAAGTTAAAATCCTTGAAAAGTTTGTTCAAGCTCAATTTGTTCCTAAGATCGAAAGACTAGTCTCAACTGAAACATGCTTCTATGCCAACTTGCCCGACGAAGGATTTATCGTTGATCTTTTTCCCCACGACAAACGGATAGCCATCGGATCTGTCTGCTCAGGCCATGGTTTTAAGTTTGCGCCATTGATCGGCAAGCTCCTTGCAGAGCTAGTCCTCACAGGCGCAACGACCGTGTCTGAATTCGAGAAATGGCGGGACTTTTTTTCGATGAAAGAGAAGGTAATTAATTATACATGAGCGCTGACCATATTGGCCCAGGCGAGCGTGTTGTTGCCAATGTGCATCCC
>JAFEGF010000379.1 GCA_018240225.1 Verrucomicrobiota bacterium | reverse complement strand
CATCGATTTCAAACGGGATGGGTTTGATGCAGGGACCAGCTTTTACTATTTGAGGAAAATACTATGAACCGATCTTTTGCCAGTGATAATTTTGCTCCTGTCCACCCTCGCATCATGCAGGCGATCATCGACTGCAATGAAGGGCACCAGAGAGCGTATGGCGCCGATGAGATGACCCAGGAGGCCGTCAGTCTATTCCAAGAGCAGTTTGGCAAGGACTGCGATGTCTATTTCGTCTTTAATGGAACTGCTGCCAATGTGCTCGGGCTTAAAACGATCGCCCATTCCCATCAGACGGTCTTTTGCTCTAATGTGGCCCATATCAATGTGGACGAGTGCGGCGCTCCTGAGAAGTACACCGGATGCAAATTGATCGTCCTTCCAGAGCAAAATGGTAAGATCTCGATCGAGCATATCCGTCCCTACCTTGTGGACAGGGGAGTGCAGCACCGCTCTCAGCCGAAGGTGGTCTCAATTACTCAGGCGACCGAGCTGGGAACCCTCTATGCTCCTGAAGAGATCAGGGCGATCGCTGATTTTGCCCATGCCAACGGAATGCTGCTGCACATGGACGGCGCACGGATCGGCAATGCGGCGGCAGCGCTTAAAATGCCTCTGCGCGCCCTGACGCGGGACTTAGGAGTAGATGTCCTTTCCTTCGGCGGGACAAAGAATGGGATGATGTTCGGCGAGGCTGTGATCTTTTTCGATAGGTCATTGTCCAAGGAGTTTCCCTACATCCGCAAGCAGGGGATGCAGCTGGCATCGAAGATGCGCTACCTCTCTGCGCAATTTGTCGCGCTGCTATCTGATGGGCTTTGGTTGAAGAACGCCTCCCATGCCAATGCGATGGCCCAGCTGCTCTACCATCGGGTCCAAGAGGAACTTCCGCAGATTCCTTTGACCCGTCAAGTTGAAGCGAACGCCGTCTTTGCGCTGCTGCCCAAAGAAACCATCCCTGCATTGCAGGAGCACACCTTCTTCTGGGTATGGGACGATGCAAAAGGGGAAGTCCGGTGGATGACCTCATGGGACACTCAGCCGGAAGATATCGAGCAGTTCATCGCTGTTGTGAAACAGCACATGAAATGATGCCGTTTTTCTAATATCCCATCAAGGTCATCCATCTTGTTGCTTACCCGCTGGCGATTTTACAATGGGGGTAAAATCCCAGATTTTGATCGTGTGATCAGCTGAACCAGAAATGAGCATCCCATCTTTTACCTCTAGGCAATAGACGCTGCGTTGATGACCGGTCAAGGTTTGGAGTTCTTGACCGCTTGCAAGGTCCCAGATTTTAATCGTTC
>JAFEGF010000037.1 GCA_018240225.1 Verrucomicrobiota bacterium | reverse complement strand
TGAGTCACGGGCAGCTTCTGTATAAGCAAAGATCATGACGCCGGAAGTTTCCCGGTCAAGGCGATGAACGGGGAAGACGCGGCCAGGATGGCGCCGACGCTTTAAAATCGTATGCGCTGTGTATTCATCGTGAAAATCGGTTGCAACGCTGAGCAGCCCTTCCGGCTTCTCTAATACGACGATATGATCATCTTCAAATAAAATTTTGATGTCGCCTCGGGCAAATTGCACGCGCGGCCCAACAGAAACTTCCTGCCCTGCCAACACAGGATGGGTGCTCCGGTTGACCACTTTACCGGCAACCATGACCCTCCCTTTCTCGATCCAGGAGCGCAACGTATTATTTGAACTATCGGGAGAAAGCTCCTTTAAGAGCTCAATAACAGGAGCTTGGCTCTTTGCAATCGTTTTCATCTTGAACCTAATTTTTTTAGCAAAATTCTAGCACGAAAAGCGCTAAATGGAAATGGTTTAGTTTTCATATCGAAACAGCTTGAAAAATTGGGAATTTGGCAAGGAGGCTCTTCAAGCTCTGACTTCAAATAGTTGGTTGAAATCAAAGGCCCTAGCCAAGATCTCTCTCCCAGGAAACACTCTCTGAACTAGCAACGTTTCATTGGAAGAATTGCGCTCTATTTGCCGCGGACAATTAATGAAGAGGGTGTCGTTATTGAGCAGATGGCTCACCGATCTGGCAAATGCGCCTCTATCGCCAGGGGTGTTCATGAAGTTGCAGATGTTGCTAACATAGAGAGTATCGATAGCAATATGGCTATTGTTGAGAAATCTTCTGATGTTGGCAAACACCTCGTCATGCGTCATATCTTCAGTAATCGCAACAAGCCTATCCCTTGCGGCCAATTGCTGCTTAATATAGAGATAGTTCTCTTCCGTTTGAAGCCAGCTCCCCTCCCGCTCAAGCTCCCTTTCGATCCGCTCGGTTGGAAGCCCTCGCTGATCGGAATGAAAGAACAAATCCCGTTCCCTGCCTGATAGAGAGTTCAGGTAATCGACCATGGAACGGATAAATCTTTCCCGGGATTCACATGCGTTGACCATCTCGACCGTCTTTCTCATGAACTCGGCATTTTTAGGATTGAAGTCGACGATCAGTCCATACGTTGATCGACGAGCGCAAATGATATCCAGATTGTGCCATGTCGCACATCCGATGTGGATAGTCTGAAGATCGCCGTCCACCCGAGGATGGTCAGCATACAACTGCCGGGAAGCCTCCAGACGCGATTCGTTCGTCGTTACATAAATCCCGTTGACTTGGCCGCCCACTCTAGCATTATTGAAGCTTGATAAGGTTTGCGAGATCGGATCGGAATAGAAGATCTCTTCCGCGACACGATTGATCTTCAACACATCGAATGCCCATTCGCAGATCTGTGTGTAGCAATGGCTGATCGCACAGATGGGATGATAGATCCACCCCACAAAGAAGAAACCAGCCCAGGCAGCGATCTTATTGATTGTGTCTCCTTCGCAGTTCCAAGGCGTGGCAATATGAGTTAAGCAGTTAGAATCCTCTGCGGTGCTCTGTATGGCAACCGGACTTGCTCCAGCAACTTGCAATGACATATCTTGACTCAAAAATTGGTTGTTCTATGCAACAGACTCAACGTAATAGGCGTTAAACTCTTTCCCCGTAGTAAGCAGTCCCCCATCGCCAGTCGCCAAAGAGAGAGCCAATGCGCGGAAGGTGGTTTTCATCGGAAGGGTCGGAAGAGACAGCCATCTTGATAGCGTCTTCTGGTGAGAGGATCGCTTTAAAGCTATAGTAAATGCTGTTGAACTGCGCATGCAAAACGTCTTGTTGCACATCAGCGTTTGCTTGGCAGAAAATTTTGGAAAAGGCATAGCTTGCCAGCTCGATAATGGAGCGAAGAAAACTCTCTCCTAAAGAGACAGCCGCCCAAGCACGCGCTTTCACTTTTTCAGAGATCTCTGCATCCGAAATATTTTGCACTACAGCGTAATGGTAGAACCAGCGTTCGAAGGGAACTTCTTGACGGAGCCCGGTTAGGTGGCCTTGCGTATTTTCCTGGTTATTGAACCAACGGAATTGTTCGATCGGATCGTAAGCTTGATTGTTTTCAGAATTTGGAATTGAAGAACTCATAACCCCCTATTCTTTTCTTTTTACATATAATAAAAAACACCAACACAACATCAAAAGAAAAACAAATATGATAATTAAATCACAAAGAATTAATCAAGAAAAAGATTATTTACACTATTTCCAGGAATGCGGCCTGCTCGAGAAGGCCCTTGAAAACTTCTTGTCCCTCAATTGTCTATAAGGTATAACAGTTTTTTCCAATTAACCGAGGTAAAAGATGAAATCGACCAAGGAAAAAGTTAGCTATTGCATAGGTCTCCAAACTGGAATGAATCTCAAGCAGCAGTTTGCAGACATGGACATGGACTGCTTAAACAACGGTTTTCATGACGGGTTGGCCAATAACGACCCTAAACTGGCAGTTGAAGAGATCCAATCGATCTTGAACGCACTGCGTCAACAGGTCGAAATGCAGCAAAGGCAGTTCGTTGCGAAAATGTCGGAAGAAAATAAGAAGAAGAGCGAAGCATTCCTCTTGCTGAATAAAGAAAAAGAGGGCGTTGAGACCCTTAGCTCTGGGCTGCAATACAAAGTTCTTCAGAAAAGTTCCGGGACAGGCATACATCCCACTCCGCTCGATGTCGTCAAGATCCATTACAGAGGCTCGTTCATTGACGGCCGTGTTTTCGACAGCTCATATCAGCGAGGACAGCCTGTATTGTTCCCTCTTAACCGCGTCATTGCTGGTTGGTCGGAAGTCCTTCAATTGATGCAAGTCGGCGACAAATGGGAAGTCTATATTCCACCCTATCTTGCATATGGCGAAAACGGTTTTGGCCCAGAGATCGGCCCTAATACTGCTCTCGTCTTTGAAATCGAACTTTTAGGGATCAACGTCTCTGAATAAACTCCATCGGGAGGAGCCCTTTGGCAGCAAAGGGCTTCTCTGCTAATTTTCTCCGACCGATACAGGTTTTTCCCTCTTTTCCCAATACTTTGCCCCATAGTTGCAGCACAACTGGCTCCCTTGCGCAATGTCTGTCAATGCATAAAAGATCATGTGCATGATCCCATCGCAGAGCACCGAAGCCGATTCCACATTAGGATGGTCGCTGTGATTGATAAAGCGAGAAAAGTTCCCATATTTTTCTGCATCGATCACATAGGGCGTCGGTCTTCCATATCCGATCGTATAATCAAAGCAGTAGAGGTTTTTCTGTCTGCCAAAGAGGTGCCGTTTGCGGACTATCCCTGTGTACTCGCCGATGTAGCCATGCCGAGGGATCGCCCAATTGGCAAATACGCCATACCCTAAGGCTGGGCTGATCCACCGGATCGTTACATCGGGATGGGCTGCTTTTCTGATCTCTTGAGAGTAATAGCTCCCCAGCCATTTTTGACGGGGATCGATCCACTTTTTCCGATCCTCTTTGATACAGCGCCGATCGATCCGATCATACAGCGATGAAGCAGCGAACTCGAGCTGGGAAAGATAGGCTACCCCCATGAGCTGTTCAAACTCCAAAGGGGTAACAGAAAACGGTTCAAGTTCTTCTTGTAAATGGACGAGGATTGTCATCCACCCATATTACAGGGCCAATAATTTTGAGACAAACTGTTGGTAGAGAAAAACGCCGACGGCAGATCCGACCAAAGGTCCTAAGATAGGCACCCATGCGTATTTCCAATCGGAGCTCCCCTTACCTGGGATCGGCAGCATAAAATGGGCTAACCGAGGCCCAAGATCGCGAGCGGGATTGATCGCATAGCCGGTAGGACCTCCAAGGGATAGGCCAATGCTGAAAATGAGGATCCCGACCGCATACGGCCCCATTCCTGAAGCAATGCCATTATGCACATTGAAGATTCCCAAAATCCCCATTAACAGGACTGCTGTTCCGATCACTTCGGTGATGAAGTTCCAAAAGGGACGCCTAATCGCTGGCGCTGTTGCAAAACAGAGCAGTTTAGGATGGGGCTCCAATGTCATTTTCCAATGGGGCTGATAGCAGAGATAGACAAGGACGGCTCCGAGGAGAGCGCCTAAAAATTGTGCGATGATGTAGATCGGCATGAGGGCAACGGGACTTTTACCGGCAAGCGTCAAGCCAAGCGTTACCGCTGGATTGATGTGCCCTCCGCTAATCCACCCCGTTGTGTACACGGCGATCGCAACGGCAAATCCCCAGCCGGCAGTGATCACGATCCAACCAGAATGGTAACCTTTAGAGCGCACGAGAAGAACATTCGCGACAGCTCCATTTCCGAGCAAGATCAGCAACATCGTTCCGATGAGCTCAGCTAAAAAAATGTTCATAGATCCCCTCTTTTTTTCATTCGATTTAGAGAAAATCCTTTTTCCGATCAATCACAAAAAAAGTTGACAGCAACCCATTTGACCCTGAAAGTAAGCTTGAAGGGGCATTTTACATGAAATACATCCTAGCGCTTGACCAAGGGACAACGAGTTCGCGGGCTATGCTGATCGATCATAGCGGTGAAGTGGCCGCTAAGGCCCAAAAAGAGTTCCGCCAGATCTTCCCCATGCCCGGCTGGGTGGAGCACAATCCCCAAGAGATCTGGTCGACGCAGGCCTCAGTCGCTTCAGAAGTGCTTGCCCATAGTGGCACATCCCCGAATGAGATTGCTGCAATCGGGATCACGAACCAACGCGAGACGACTGTCATTTGGGACAGAAAGACCGGGCAGCCGATTGCCAATGCGATTGTATGGCAGGATAGACGGACGACAGAGCTTTGCCAATCCTTAAAGGACAAAGGACTCGAAGCGATGATCCGCCAGAAGACCGGCCTGCTCCTCGATCCCTATTTTTCTGGAACGAAGGTCCATTGGCTCCTCAATCAAGTCCCCGGCGCTAAAGAAAAAGCCAAGCGGGGCGAACTGGCATTTGGAACGATCGACACTTGGCTGGTCTGGAAGCTGACTGGAGGAAAGCAGCATGTGACCGATGTGAGCAACGCATCGCGCACAATGCTCTTTAATATCCATACCAAATCTTGGGACGAAGAGATCTTAAAATTGCTCGATATCCCCGATTCGATTTTGCCTCGGGTTGCAAGCTCCAGCGAAGTCTATGGAGAGACCAACTCTTCTTTGTTCTCTTCGCCGATTCCAATCGCTGGAATTGCAGGCGACCAGCAGGCAGCTTTATTTGGCCAAGCATGCTTTAAGCCTGGAATGGTCAAAACAACCTACGGGACCGGCTGCTTCATGCTGATGAACACAGGAAACAAACCTGTCGAATCAAAGAACAACTTGCTCACAACAATTGCCTATGAAGTGAGGGGCAATCTGGAATATGCCTTGGAAGGCAGCGTCTTTATCGGAGGAGCCGTTGTCCAATGGCTTCGCGACAATTTCAACTTGATCAAGAGGTCAAGCGATATCCAACGACTGGCAGCAACCGTAGCAGATAACAATGGAGTCTATTTCGTTCCTGCTTTTACAGGTTTGGGAGCTCCTTATTGGGATCCCTACGCTCGAGGGATGATCATGGGACTGACCAGAGGGACCATGGCCGGCCACATTGCAAGAGCTGCCATTGAAGGAACTGCATTCCAAGTCAGCGACGTGCTGCGTGCAATGGAGAGCGACTCAGGGATTCATATCGATCAGGTCCGTGTTGACGGTGGCGCCGTCCAAGATCCTCTGCTCATGCAGTTTCAAGCTGATCTGCTCCGCGTTCCCGTCGTCAGGCCCAAAATGACCGAGCTGACAGCCTTAGGAGCCGCATTCCTTGCAGGACTGGCGGTGGGATTTTGGAAAGACTTAAGCGAGATCAGCTCTTATTGGCAGATGGAAAAAACCTTTCAGCCAACCATGCCTGAAAATGAGGTGAAACGCCTGATGAAGAACTGGCAGCATGCAGTTCGTTGCGCGCAGCAATGGAGGGTCGAATCGTGAAAAGAGAAAAAATGCTCGAACAGATCCATGAATTCCCTGAGAAATGGGATGTGATCATTATCGGCGGAGGCGCAACTGGACTTGGGGCCGCTGTCGATGCCGCTTCCCGAGGTTATAAAACACTTCTTTTAGAACAATCTGATTTTGCCAAAGGAACATCAAGTCGCAGCACGAAATTGATCCACGGAGGCCTGCGCTATTTGCAGCAAGGCAATATCGCCCTTGTCAGCGAAGCTTTAAAAGAACGTGGCCTGCTATGCAAAAATGCGCCCCATCTTGTCCACCACCTCCCCTTCCTTGTCCCCAACTACAAATGGTGGGAAGGGCCGTTTTATGGGATCGGGCTGACCTTTTACGATGCATTGGCCGGAAAGCTGGGAATTGAGAAGTCCCGACACCTATCGCGGAAACAAACATTGAGGGCGATCCCTACGCTGGAGCCGAAGGAATTGCGCGGCGGCGTGATCTATTACGATGGCCAATTTGACGATGCGCGCCTTGCTATTTGCCTTGCTCGAACAGCTGTTGATCATGGAGCTGCCGTCATCAATTACATGAAAGTGACCACCCTTCTTAAAAAGAAAGGGATCTGCATCGGGGTGAAGGCGACCGATCAAGAAACAAAAGAACATTATCATCTTAAGGCCAAAGCGGTCATCAATGCGACAGGCGTCTTTGCCGATGAGATCCTCAAACAGGACAATCCCAAAGCCCCTTCGATGATCGCACCGAGCCAAGGCGTCCATATTGTCTTGGACAAGTCCTTTCAGCCAGGCAATACTGCCATTATGGTGCCCCACACTTCAGACGGCAGGGTTCTATTCATGGTGCCATGGCATGATAGGGTCCTTCTTGGCACGACTGACACGCCAAGAAAAAAGGTCTCGCTAGAGCCCCGCCCCTTGAAAGAAGAGGTCGATTTCCTTTTGAACCAGGCCAGCCAGTATTTGACACGCCATCCGACGCGCAAGGACATCTTGAGCATCTTCGCAGGGCTAAGGCCTCTTGTCCAATCTGGAAAAGGGACGAATACAGCAGCATTATCGCGCGACCACACCATTTTCATTTCTTCATCCGGATTGATCACGATCGCGGGAGGAAAATGGACCACTTATCGGCGCATGGCAGAAGATGTGATCAATAAGGCCATGGTCGTCGGAAGTTTGCCTGAAAGGCAAAGCATCACCAAGAACCTGCCTCTGCACGGCTTTAGTGAAAAGCTTAAGCCCCAAGTCCATTGGAGCACATATGGGTCCGATCTCAAACGGATTAAAGAGATCTCAAAAGAAATGAAAATATGGCAGAAAAAGATCCATCCCCGCCTTCCCTATGTGGGAGCAGAGCTGGTCTGGGCGATCCGGAATGAAATGGCGCGCACAGTAGAAGACCTCCTTTCAAGAAGGACAAGGTCCCTTCTCTTGGACGCCAAGGCCAGTTTGGCAGCCGCCCCCTTTGCCGCCAAACTTCTTGCCAAAGAATTAAACAAGAGCGAAAACTGGGCGAAAAAACAGCTGCAAGAATACAAAAAAGAAACGGAACATTATCATTTTTAGCTTTTTATGAACTATCCAACCCGTAAAATCTATCTGATCCGTCATGGAGAAACAGAGTGGACCCTGACAGGCCAGCATACAGGGACAACCGATCTTCCCCTTACAGAAAATGGCCGGGAACAAGCGGCTCTGCTGTCCAAACGGTTAAAAGGGCACGCCTTCGAACGGGTCTTTATCAGCCCACTTAAACGGGCGTCGGAGACCTGCGAACTGGCCGGCCTCTACCGCCATGCCGAGATTGACCCAGACCTTGCTGAATGGAACTATGGGGACTATGAAGGTCTCAAAACAGATGAGATTTGGAAAAAAGAGGCGCATTGGAACATCTTTCTACGGGGGGCCCCAAACGGGGAATCGATTGAGGACATCGCCGTTAGGACAAATCGCATCTTAATGAAAATCAACAACTTCCATGGCGATATCGCCCTATTTTCCCACGGCCATTTTCTCAGAGCGCTTACAGCCAGGTGGTTAAAGCTGCCTATTTCAGATGGCAACCTCTTAGCCCTTTCCCCGGCCTCAATTTCCATTCTCGGTTTTGAAAGGGACCATCATGTGATCCGCCTTTGGAATGACATAAACCACCTTTAAACCAGCATTCTTTAAACCAGCATTCTGCAGTATCATTTTATTTAATATGCAAAATAATCATCTAACTACACCCATCCTATTAAAATAAATTTGATATAATAAATTTTAATTTTATTTTAACGCTGAACAAATAAACAAAATTTTAATGTTTAATTAATACATCTCTTCAGGTTAAAATCTTTGCACTATCTTAAATAATTAGTTTACAAACAAAGAAATTTTAAATTTATTATTATCATAATAAATAGCTTTACCGATTGAAAGTTAATGTAATTTGTAATATAATTTTTCTTGTTAACAACAACTAATTTAATAATTCTAGAAATCGGGTTTTAATTATGGCGCACAGACTTAATTATGATTTCTTTCTCCCTCAGCGGGATCCAAACGGAACTTTAAAATGGCAAGACCGGATCGATAAAAACTTTGGTAGAGTCGATGCAAGAGGGATCTCTATCGAATCGCGAAGAAATCGCAACCTAGTTGTCGTTGGAGACCAACCTCCTGTTCCCAGCCATCAAACAGCACCCATCCTTAACCCTGACTTACACCGTTTACACGCAATCGATATAGAAACGCGCGCAAACATAGAAAACTTTTCACAATCTCTGCAAGACGCTGAAACATTAATCCGCCACCTGAACGATCCTGAAAAATCCACCGATGAGATCTTCTTAAGGCTGCGTCTTCTACCGCAAGCGCAATATCTTCAAATTTGCAGTCTCGTTGCCCGAGCTTTCTCATTGGGATCTGAAGGATCCGCCGCTGAGACCCTGCAACGCAATCCCCTTGTCCTACTGCGCATCAAGGACGAAAATGGATTGAACCCGATCGAACAGCTCCGCGACCAATTGAAAACAAAGCTCGATCAGAACCGCGCCATTCTCCAATTAGTTGAACTCGAAACATACGCGATAACCAGCCTTTCCGACGCAAGAACATTTTCGGCAGTAAGGCAGATCAACGACCGCGCGATCGAGATGTTCCAAGCGCTGTCCCCACTTGCGAAAGATCTGTTCTGCTACCACATCTGGAACCTTAATGAGCGCCCTCCTTTAGAAAATTTTGGAATGAACCACGTTATGGAAACGCATGACGTCAACATGTTCCGCGAATATAGAGGCGTAAAAATCACCGATAGGATCATTCACCAGCTGCAAGATTCATCGCGCAATGCCCTTCGCTTCAATATCCAACATGTCCATTCGGAAGAGATCCAAAGAAGCGACACAGAGCATGTGAAAGCAACTGTATTCCAACTGTACCAGCTTCAAGACTTCGTCAATATCCTGCAAGATCCAACAAAGAATAGGGATAACGCTTTCTTGAGCCATAAGTTTGACCAGTTGGATGCCTCTTTGCGCGAAACATTGAAAGGGATGATTTGGATAGGAATGCATCAAAACGGGCATGGCGGATCTCTCGACGCATCCTCTGCGCCGCTTGATTTCAATGCCCTCTTGGCAGCGCAGGATCAAACTGGCCGCCCCCTTCTTGAAGGGATCTTGCACAGCTTAACCCAAAAGGTCGCTGCCCAACGAAAACTAGATGAGCTTGCTCCTCTATGGTTTCTGTTAAGACAACAGGATCCAGCAGCCGAGCGCCACGTGATCATGGAGGCGTTCCGTCGCTTGCCTTCTTCTGTCCAAACGCACCTGGAATACCGGATTTGGTATGTCAGCGGTGGAAAGGATAACTCTTCCTTCGGAGGACCGAATTGGGGAGAAAGGGAAATTGCTTCAAATCCGCATTGCCTGCTCCCTATTTTGCTTACAGAAACATCTTCGCTGATCGACAAAGCGAGCTACAGTATCCAAAGCGGACTTGTTCGTCCATGGTTGAACCTGCAAAAAGTCAAGGCTGTCGAGCCTTCCGCACTCCCTGCAACCGTGCACCAGCCGATCGACATGCTCCGGTTTTCTGCTGCCACTGTCAAGGCTGCCCTCACGGCTCCTCCTCGAATGTTTGCAGAGAGACTGCCAGTTCCTTCCGCTGATCAACCTTATATGGACCATGAGATCAGATCGATCGTTCAAAATGAAGATGCCCAAGCGCTCAGCCACAAAGTTGCTGGACTGTTCCCATTATTTAAAGATCCAGTTTCTCGTCCCGCTCTTGCAGAAAGGAACATCACAACAGCGCAGTGGGGAGTATTTGAAGACAGCGCGATTCCTGAATGGAACTTCCAGATTGCTGAACGCCGTTTGTCTCCAGGAGAGAGCCGCGAGCAGATCCAAAAGTATAGCGATGTCCTTCACACAGTGATTGAAAAAGAAGGGCTTCAAATTACACTGCCGCAAGCTTGCGCTATTCCTCTAGCCGATCAGAATGACGATGCCACCCAAAGACAGATCGCCATTTTATCTCCACTATGGAACGCAATGCGCCAAGAACCTCGCGTGGCCAATGATGAGCTCTTAAGATTATTTTCTCAAATCGACCAAGCTACTCGAGATCGGCTTCTCGGCAGGTTATGGTTCGAGAGCGGCGGTAAGACAAACTCCCATTTCGGCGGACCTGGCTGGGGCGAAAGGACTGTTCAAAACAATCCGCGCAGCTTAATGCCGTTCCTCCAAGCGGAAATCGAACACCTGCGCAATCCGACCGTATTCGTCATGATCGATCAAAAACAAGCTGGAACTGATTTCAGAACAGGGTTTTATCAGCTTTCAGCAGAGCAACAACGCAGATGCGCTGAAGACTTCTGCCGCTTTATTGCCTTAACAGGATACGACCAAGTTTCCCTTGACCACATGAGCATCGTCGATGGAAAGATCAAGCTCCACAACTTGCCTCTGTATTCCGCTGACAATATACCAAACGCTAGAGCCAATGCACGCAACGCCCTCAACTGGCTCGCCCAACAATGCTACAACGACGCTTTCCCCATCTTGCGCATTGCAGCCGAACAGCAAATGGCGATGCTGGCTGAATCGGACATCGATTCTCCCCAGACTATCCAACTCTACCGCGCATTCGCGAAACTGATGAAAGATCCTTCTGCAACCACCGAGCAAAAACAGGTCGCATTCCAACGCCTGCCTATCGAGGTGCGCCATTTCCTCCATTTCTGCGTCTGGAGCGGAATTAAAGATATCGATGGGGCTAAAGACCGAACAATCGGAAGAAAGCGTTTAGAAGCGGACATCAACATCTTGACACAACTGCAGAACTCTTCAGGAATGAATATTCTGGAACAGTTCGAAGTCCGCTACTCGCTTACAGAAGTTCTCAATATCCTCCGCCTCACAAAGAGGATGCTGTCCCAAGAGAACGCTCGGCCCGAAACATTGCACCTCTTTGTCGATACCCTTGAAAAGACCCTGCTTGGCTCGGCAATGCTAGCGCCGATTGCCCAGCATTTGACCCAAAAGATCGAATCGATCCAATCAACGCACGCTCATCTTTCCGATGAAGACCTATTCGAAGAGATCAAAACCGCTCTGGTCGGATCACCTGGCCGAGATGGGATCCTTGATTTCTACATCCGCAGCATCGATGCGACCAAGCGCGAGCTTTCCATTGCAGCAATCGATCATCGCGTCAAGATGAACCGTGAGTTTGATCCTGAACACTTCCCTGTCAGACCGACACAGCGCGAACAAATCCAGATCACAACACCTCCTAAACCACTTGAAGAACTTCCACAAGGAATGCGCGTCCTCGTCGTCGCCTACGAATGCGCTCAATACGGCCTAAAGTACGGCGGTCTTGGCGAAGCTGTGTACGGAATTGCAAAATCATTGAAAAACCGCGGCTGCGAAGTAACTCTTCTGATGCCAAAGTTCTCCGGCCTGCCGCAACCTTTACGCGAAAGGATCGAACGGGAAGGAACACCATCAACTGTCCGCCATGAAGTTTCCGGAACGATGAAAGAGGACCGCGTACTCACGATCCAGCAAGATGGGATAACCCTTGCCTACCTCGAAGACACGAGCGCGGAGCGCAACCGCTTCGACGTCCCTGGCGGCCCGCAAATTTACGAAGACGGCGTCCTTGCAGTTCCTGGCAAAGATTGGCACGGCCTTAAAGAAAGGATGGCCTATGTCGGCAGCGCGACCGCTGAATACATCGTCGCCAATAAAGACCAGTTCGATGCCGTTGTTTATAACGATTGGCACGCAGCTTATGCAGTCGACAGGATTGCCCACCGTTACTTTGACAGATGGACCTGCGGAGAGTTCCCTGCCAACGTCTTCATTATCCACAATAACAGCTACGGCTGCCAAGGGGTATATGGCGTTGAAGAAGCAGATGCCCTCCACATGTTCGGCGATCAGCGCAAAGGCTTGAACGTCATGGCAGAAGTCGTGGAACTGGCCGAGCGTTCGTCAACCGTATCTGAAACGTTTGCACAAGAGATGCAAGATGGCGGTCTCACCGCTGGAATCGGCCCTTGGGTCCGTAAAAGCGCCCACGATGATAAGTTCAAAGGGATCATCAACGGAAGCAACCCCGATCTTTGGAACCCAAGCACAAATCCAGTGTTGAAAAATTGGAGAGACCCTGTTACTGGCGACGCTATCGACCTTTCATTCTCTCCGCAGACTCCAGACCTCGTTGCCCACAAGCGGTTAGTTCGCGAGCAGCTCTACAAAGCTCTTCAGGTCCACTATCCCGAAGCGCTTGCCGCAATGAACTACCACTCTGCAGACGATATGATCAATAATCCGCTCCTCCTCTATGTCGGCAGATACGACCAATCTCAGAAAGGGATTGATAAGCTGGTCGACATCATGGAAGCTGTGCATGCAAAAGGCGGAAGGTTTATCTCGATGGGCGCTGGAGAGATCAATGGCGCGTCAGAGGTCCTCGATGCTCTTGAGCAAAGAGCTAGAGAGCTTAATTGCGCATGGATCACCCGCGGCACAAACAATGCGAGCTTAAAGATGCAGCTTGGTGATGGCGGAAAGCCTGCCCTTGGAGCCCTCATCCGTGCTGCCGCAGACTTCTGCTGCGTCCCTTCTTCCTTCGAACCGTGCGGACTTGTCCAAACAGAAGGTTGGCTCTTTGGAGCTCCTGCAATCGGGACCAGGACCGGCGGACTTGCCGATACGATCATTTCCGACCAAGCCCACCCACGTTTTAACGGCTTTACCTATGATCGACTCCACGATTGGAAATCTCCAGAACAAAAAAGGCTCGTCCGAGAAACTACAACTCAAGCACTTGATTACTGGGAGCATCTTCCCAATCCGGATAAGCATGCGATGATGTCCCGATTAATGACAGATGGACGCCAGTTGAGCTGGACCACATCGCCTAACGGGATCAGTCCATCCGACCGCTACATTACCCTCCTTCAAGAGGCAATCGCAGCGAAGAAAACACGCCATACGCAAAAGACAGACCTGCTCGGCATCGAAGACAAACCGGCTACAGTTACAGACCATCATTTCGGCGTCGGACAACAGACACAGCTCTACAACTCGTTTGGAGCGCATATCGAATCTGACGGCGTGAATTTCCGCGTGATGGCGCCTGCAGCCCAAGCTGTCCGAGTCATTACTGTCGAACTCAGCGAAATGAACGAACCGACAGGAAAAGAGACCGCCTATGAGATGCAACAGCTTGCAGACGGCTCATGGCAGACAAAGATCGGCAGTGCAAAAGAAGGCACCCGCTATCAGTACGAGATCGTCAATGCGCAAGGAGAGATCGTCCGCAAGACCGATCCGTTCGCCCTTGGCTTTGATCCGAAAGACAGAAAAATATGCACAGTCACCGCCTCTCCAAAAGACTACGCATGGAACGACGGCGCATGGATGGCAGACCGTCCAAACCTCAAAGATCGTCCGAAGAACATCTACGAGGTCCACGTTCCAAGCTGGTTTAAACAGGATGGCAAATTCGTTCCTTATCAGGAAATTGCCCGCCGCTTAGCAATCCACTGCCAAGAAATGGGCTTTACCCATGTCGAGCTTTTTGGAATGTTCGAGCACTTCGTAGATGAATCGATGGGATACCAGGTCGCTGGCTATTTTGCACCGACATCGCGCAACGGGTCGCTCAAAGACTTCCAAGAGTTTGTCGATATCCTGCACCAAAACGGCATTGCGGTCATCATGGACTTTGTCCCTGCCCACTTTGTCAAGGACGATTGCAGCTTGCGCGACTTCGACGGAACGCATTTCTTCGAGACGCCGGATCCTCGCAACCGTGACAGTACATGGGGTACGTACACCTTCAACTTCGACCGTGAAGACGTGCGCAACTTCCTGTTGTCATCAGCGCGCTTCTTCCTTGAAGAGTGCCATATGGATGGTATCCGTGCCGACGCCGTTGCCCACTTTATCGCCTACAGCAGGTGGAGGCCGAAAGATTCTTGGAATCCGGGCCCAGATGGAACGGAATGGAACCATAATGGTATCAAGTTCACCCGCGACATGAACAGAATGGCAAGAGATATGCACGCTCTGACCATCTCAGAGAACTCGTGGACGCAAGGCTACTCTGATACACTGCCTGTAGATGATCCTTCAGGAAAAGGCCTCGGCTTCGACTTGCGCTTCAACATGGAAGCCCGCCACGGCGCATTTGACTATTTCCGCTTGACCGCGCAAGAAAGATCTGAACCTGGAAAAAGAGATCTTCTTAGACGCAAGTTGACAGACTGCGGCAACCAAAGCTACATCGGCCCTTACATGTGCCACGACGAAACCAAAGCCGCAGACCGTGGACACATCATCCACCACGTAACCAGCTCCGACGACTCTATAGAAGATGTCAAGGAGAAGGTCCGACTCTATTATGCGATGAATGCGTTTGCCCCTCAGCATGCGCGTATGACCGCAACAGGAATGGAGTTTGGCCTTGATGGACACTTCGATCCGATCGACGGATTGGATTGGGACCGTGTCTCAAGACCTGAGCACCAATCCTTTAAGGACCTGTACGCAAGGATCAACCGTTTCTACCTCAGGACCCCAGCATTCTGGGAAGCCGGAGAGAACTTAAGCCGGTTCAATTGGGTCCCATTGTGGACGCCGGACGCTGTGATCGCCTACGAACGGATCGACCCATCGAATCCAAACAAGCGCTACCTCGTTGTCCACAACTTCGCGAACAAGCGGTTTGAGAACTTCGTGATCCGAGACCGAGAACAAGAGGCAATCCGCGACATCAAACAAGCTAAGATCGTCTTCCGCTCAGACGAAGCGGACGAATCGCGGCTTGGAGATGCCACATTGCACGAAAGACACGGGTCCAACTACAGAAAAGGGATGGTCATTCCGCGCCTCCCCAAATACGGCACCGTCGTCATCGAACAAACCGTCTAACTTCAGATTGTACATTTGATAGATGCGGTAAGGGTTTCCATAGACATGTCTATGGAAACCTTATTTCTTCCTTTCTCCAGCTTCCTCATTGTTGTTAACAATTTTTCCTGCCACTAGAGATGCGTCGGGACTGCGTCCCCGCTGCCCGTTGAGCTGTTCCAGCTTTGATCAACGCTTGCGGCTCTAGCCGCTTAAGCTATCGCGTCCTCGTCACTTCGTCGTGCAAAGCACTGCCTCCGCTTCTGCGGTGCGATTGCTCTTTGCTGTAAACAGCCTCGGGCTGCAATATGCACTCGTTCCTCCTCCCATCCGGTCGTCGTCTCTCGTGTCGTATTGCAGGGCTATTCTTATCTTATTTCAACTTTACTT
>JAFEGF010000378.1 GCA_018240225.1 Verrucomicrobiota bacterium | reverse complement strand
GGGGCTGCCGCTGCTTCAAATTTTGTGCAACCGGCGCTACAGGCTCAGGCGCTGCACAGACCATTGAAATGCTCAGACAGAATAAAACCGGCAAATACTTGAATTTCATGGCGTCCCTCATCGAGATTTTTTTTGCTAATATTATATAAAGGGGAGCCTTTCGAACAAGGCAGGAATTTTCCTTAGGTTTAACTTAAAGTTGTCCTGAACATGAAAAGAAGGAGGAACGGTAAAGATCCAAAGCTTCCGTAATTACTAAAATGGGCAAATAGCATACAAAAGGTTTGAGGGGGGCAATGGAAGCTTTTGCGGTCTATTGGCTTGCTCAGATGTTTGCATAAGATCAAGATATTTTTTACTCTTTTATGAAGAAAAAAAACCTCCCATTATCCCAAGTCTACCGGCTGATTGAACCTGGCCCTGTGACAATGGTCACAACTTTTCATAAAGGGAAGGCCAACATCATGACCATGTCATGGCACATGATGATCGATTTTGCGCCGCCCATCCTTGCTTGTATCGTCAGCGATCAAAACTATACCTTCGGAATCTTAAAACAATCTAAGGAGTGCGTCATTAATATCCCAACGCTTGAATTGGCTAAAAAAGCTGTAGAAGTTGGAAACGTTTCAGGAAGCAAGGTGGATAAGTTCAAAAAATTTAATCTTAAGCATGATGCAGGCGCGGTGGTGAAAGCTCCCCTTCTCTCAGATTGCTACGCTAATTTTGAATGCAAAGTGATCGATATGAAACTGGCTGGCAAATACAACATGTTCATTCTCGAGGTCGTCAAAGCATGGATCAGGCCTTCCAAAAAAAGACCTCTTACAATCCATCACTGCGGCAAAGGAATCTTTGTCGTTGATGGAAAAACCATCAAGCTTCCTTCCAAAAAGAAATAAGCTTAATAAGCCGTCAATATCTTTCATTTAGCATGCCGACGGGCGTAGCCGAGCATCATCGTTCCTGAAAAGAGGAGCAATGCGCCTCCGATCCCTACAATCTGGTTTGCGCTCATGAGATCGAGCAGGTTGGTCCCAAATCCTGAGATCACCCATGCTACCGACATCACGGCAACGGCTATCCCCATGACCCAGCCTTGCGACTTGGCATCGGCAATGTTGGAAAACGAGGTCAGCATGGCCGTATAGGCAAGCATATCGGATGCTGCAATCGGAAAAGCCAGGACCCATACCGAAACTTGCGACAGCGGGAAAAAGAAAAGGATTTGGCCAATGGCTGTGACGAGCATCGAAACAGCGGCAATCTTCTCCGCGGGATATTTTCCAGCAACTCTTCTTGCCACAA
>JAFEGF010000377.1 GCA_018240225.1 Verrucomicrobiota bacterium | reverse complement strand
AAGGATTTTGTTTCCTGAGATGAGACGAGTGAAGAGGAAAGCATGGCAAGCCCCACGATGAGAAAGATGTTTTTCATAACGGTTCTAATGCTTGCCGTTTGAGGATATCGATGTAAAGATCAAACAGCTGATCATTGGGGACATGGCCCATTCCTTCCACAAGGAAATATTCAGAATGTTCAATGGCCCGATTTAATGCTTCTCCATGGTCGGGAGGGAAGATCGGATCTTCTGTCCCATGCAGAATGACAGTAGGGACTTTGACCATGGAAGGAGCTATTCGGACCAACTCTTCCGACTGTTCATCCCGCAGCATCATGATGTGGTTGAGGATCCCTTGAGGATAACGATTTCTTAAGAGAAATTCCTGATGGATCTTACGATTAATTTCTTCATTTAAAGGGATCTTCTGGCCATTCAGCCTGTTCCATCCTTCTAGGCGCTGGGCTAATTTTTGCTCTTCTGTTTGAGGAGATAGTTTCATGTATTCCTGCATCCAAGAAAGATAGACGGGAGAAGGAGGGGAGTATAGGGCGTTTTCTTCCATAGGCAGACCGGCATAGGCGCGGTTCATGGGGCGGATGTCGCAAGTGCCTCCCATGAGTAATAGGGTATGGACTTTTTCAGGATAATAGCCAGCCACGAGTTCCGCAAGCAACCCTCCAAGGGAAACTCCGAACAGATGGGCTTTTTCCACACCTGCAGCGTCCAGGACGCTGACTGCATCGCCTGCCATATCGTTAAGACTATAAGGACTTTTTCCAAAATCAAAGCAAGTCGATTGGCCAGTGTCCCGATGGTCGTACCTGATGACATAAAACCCTTCCTGCGCAAGCCTTTTGCAAAAGCCCTCGTGCCACAAAACCCCTTGGCAGCAACCTCCCATGAGGAGAAGAACAGCTGGATCTTCCTTGTTGCCGAAAGGCTCATACCAGATCTGAATGCCATTTGCTTTAGCAAATTGTCCTTGGCCGGCAATAAGCACCAGAGGGGAAAAAATCAGGAGGAGGATTTTCTTAAACATGAGGTTGGTTCCAAGTAGAATGCAAAGAGCTTATCAGGTTGTTTTTGTCTGGGAAAGATCTAAAATTTCCCATAAGATTTTCTATCAAAGGTTGAAGGAGCTTTCATGAAATTAAAAGGAAAAAAAGCCATCGTGACTGGAGCAAACAGGAGCATCGGCAAAGCGATTGCCGAGCTGTTTGCAAAAGAGGGCGCCGAAATCATCATGAGCTACCGGTCTGACAAGAAGGGCGCTGAAGAAACAGTTCGGGAGATCCAAAAAAATGGAGGGATTGCAAAAGCTCTTCACG
>JAFEGF010000376.1 GCA_018240225.1 Verrucomicrobiota bacterium | reverse complement strand
GAGATCGTTTCTGTAAGCACGATAAAACCTCCAGGCTTTGCTAATGTTTGGTCCCAGCTTGAACGATATTAGATAGCACGCTGGCAGCGGTCACTTGCGCTCCTGCGCCTGGCCCTCTGATGACGACTGGATTTTTTGAATAGCGGCGAGAGCGGATCGAAGCAATATTATCGGTATCACTCAGCGAATAGAAAGGATGGTCCCTATTGACAGCTTGCAACGAAAGGGCCGCACGGCCATTTTCTAATGTCCCGATAAAGCGGAGAACTTTTCCATTCTCCTTTGCCTGTTTGGCAAGATCTGAAAACTGTTTATCGCAAGCCCGCAGCCTTTCATAAAAATCAGAAACGGAACGAGCTTCAAAGCAGTCCGCTGAGAGAAATTGCTCGACAGAAACATCTTCCATCTCAAGCGCACAGCCTGACTCCCGAGCTAGAATGAGAAATTTCCTTGCCATGTCCAACCCATTGAGATCGTCTCGTGGATCTGGCTCCGTGTACCCCTTTTGCTGGGCTTGGCGCAGAATCTCTGAAAATGGGACCGTTCCATCAAACGTATTAAAGAGGTAGCTTAGGGTTCCCGATAAAATCGCTTCCAGCTTGACGATCGAATCTCCAGCGCGCTGCATACCCTTGATCGTCTGAATAAATGGAAGGCCGGCTCCCACGTTCGAATCATACAAAAAGACCGCATCGTTCTCTTTTGCCAACTGTTGAAGGACGCAGTAGCTTGAAAACAAACTGGAATTCGCTTTCTTGTTCGGAGTGACGATCGATATCTTCGATTGTAAAATGCCCGCATAAGAGTTCGCGACCGCTTGGCTCGCTGTGCAATCGACAAACACAGAATGGGGCAGCGCGCACTCTTTCATCTTCTGCAAAAAGGCTTGCATGACCATCGGGTCATCTGTTTGCACCAACCGCTCTCGCCAATTCTCTAAATCGATCCCTTGCGGATCAATCAGCATGAAGCGGCTATTAGCTAAACCAACCACGCGCACTTCGGTCGGTCTGCCAGCAGAAAAACCTTCCCGAATTTGATTGAGCAGTTCTCCTCCAACAAGGCCAGGGCCGACCAGAAACACATGGATCACTTGTTCCGATGAAAAACCAGAAGCAAAAAACGAACTCACAAATAATCCAAATAGAACAATCCATCTTGCCATAAACATCCTATTCTAAAAAATTTTGGCAAGACTATACCAACAGAAATTTTACGACAACAGATCTCGATCGAAATCAGAATAAGGACAAAATCGTTGACTTGGAACAGGAATCCGGTTTCACCGCCGGTTCTGTCGCAGGCTTCTTCACTTCGATT
>JAFEGF010000375.1 GCA_018240225.1 Verrucomicrobiota bacterium | reverse complement strand
AAGGCATTGCCCTTGCTGGCTTGGATCGTCTGTTTGATCGGTTCAAGGATCTGCGGTAAAAATTGGGGATCGGACGGACCGGGCAGATCGGAAGGGATTGCCAGCAACGTCCGTTGCGCATAATCAAACGGCGAATCGAAGATCTGCTCTGTGACATTTTCTTCTTTTTCTAGGTGGATGCCGAGCCTCTCTTTGAGATAGGAAAAGGCGCGGTTGGTCGTTAGCGTAGCACTGCAAAGAGCCGTTGTGCGCAGCTTGGCAAAGAGATTCTCGTATAAAAGCGAGGCGACAGCAAGGTTGGCGTCCATGAGGACGACATTCGCTGCAGTCATTTCAACCCAGCGGACCCTCTTGTCAGGGTCATCATCGGAGAAAAACCGGGTCAAGTTCGCGGCATTCTCTTCCAGCCGCATGGCAAGGCTTTTAAGCTCCAAGCTATGGTCTTGGGCCTGCTCTTCAAGCTTTGTCCCTTTAAATTCGCCCAATTGACCTTCCAATGCCGAAAGGGCAAGCGAGAGCTGGGTCAATTTTTCTGCTAAAGAATGGAACGTTTTCTGAAGAGGATCTTTCCAATATTCTAAAGAGCAGATCGCTTGCGTTAGGCGCCATTTGTTCTCTTTGGATCCAAACCTCGGCTGCGCAATGACGCTCTCAAGAAAGTGGGCCATCTCTGCAAATGCTTTTTCGATAAGCGCCGCGCATTCTTTTTTTTGCACAGGGATTTCGACGTCCAGAGCATGGATAAGCGACGGCTTTGCTTGAGAGAAATCGGCGCGGATCAAGTTAAGGCGGCTGCGTTCAGGATGGTTCTCTGAAAAGATCCTTCCTAAAAGACGCTGCAGGCCAATGCGGTCGCTGCTTTGGGCAAAACTGTCGAGAGCGACTTGTTCCAGGTGGTGGGCCTCATCTATGATCGCCCTTTCGAACCGAGGGATGACCGATTTTTCCTGCGCTCCGTCCTGGCGGATCTTCGCATTGATATCTGCCATCAGAAGGTGATGGTTAACGACTAGGATCTGCGCATCCTCCGCTTCTTTTCGCGCCTTAAAGAAGAAACAATGCTTATAGAAAGGACATTGGACATGGCTGCAATTGTCCGCTTCGCATGCGACCTTTTCCCAAGTTCCGGAAGAGATGGGAAATTTAATTTCAGATCGGGAGCCTTCGTTAGTCCTTTCAGACCACTGCTCAATATTCTGAACTTGCTGGCTCTCGTCTAAAGAAAATAATAGGGGCTGCTGCCTCAGTTCCGATAATTTGCGCAAGCATAGGTAATTGCCCATCCCCTTAACGAGGACAGCCTTGAGATCGACATCCATTGTTTT
>JAFEGF010000374.1 GCA_018240225.1 Verrucomicrobiota bacterium | reverse complement strand
AATCTGAGCAGCACCTCTTCATTGACCGCTCCATAGACTGAAGCTAAAAGCCCTGCCCAAAAGGGAGGCTGCACCACCGATAGCGCGGGGCTTGGAAAAAGGGTCGCGCTGAGAATGCGGATGGCTAAGCCGACAATCGCTCCTGCAACGACTCCAGGAACAATGATCCGCTTTAATGGAGGATCGGCACGAAAAGGAGATAGATCGGTCTTAGGGACAAGAAAATAGCTCAGCCAGCAGATCACGCCGTAAATAAGGGCAGCCTCTCCGGTCGTTATTAAGAAAAGGGAGAAGCTTGCCACAGAAGAAGGGATCATCCCTAAATAGTACAAATAAGGAAGCAGAGACCATGAACCAATGATGCAAAGCGCCCATAGAATCAAATAAGGCTTCTTCTTGTCCACTTTTAACTCCTGCAGATTCTATTCCTCAATAGCAATATAGATATCCATCTTCTTTAAAGGATCGGCAAAAAAGTCTTTGCCGTACATTTCAAAATCGCCTGTGTAGGTGCGCTGCAAATCGGTCTTCCATATCAAGCCCCATGCATTGATCAAGCTGTTCGGAAACTCCCCCGCGACAGCAAATCGGGCATACTTTGAAGCGGGGATCCTCTTTGCAACCATCCCTTCAGGGATCTGTTCCATGGAAGCGGCAATGCAACCGATCACGCACGTGTACGGTTGTGTAAAATCCCCTTCGTAGTCGCAGTACAGGGCAATGACATCATCCGACGTTTTATTCGGGATTTTGCCAGCCACCCCTTCGGTATAAAATCTTTCCCAAAGCCGAGGGATGTCTTTAGGCCCTGCATCAGGCGCATTCGAAGTCCTGCAGGCAATTCCGATCACGATTATTTCAGTCTTTTCAGTCGTTGTATAGGGTTCCACTTGGACATCTCCTTTTATGGGCAATGGACTCATACCGAAAGAACCTGAAGAATCGGTTTCTGACGTCGTCGAAGTTGCCTTAAAATTCGCATTTTCACTCGCGCCTTGCCTTTGGGCAATGGTCGCTCGCTCCAAATGCAAATTTTGAGGCCTCTCCTTGTCAGATTCCTGATTCTTCAGGTTCTTTCGATATACAGCCTCCATTGAAAATGGAACCATCAATGATAGCACACATAAGAGACAAAAAGTTAGAGTTTTCATTCTTCGTTGTATTTTCCTTTAATTGCTTCGATGACGCTCGGATCGGACAGCGTCGTGACATCGCCCGCAACGCGCCCTTCTGCAACATCGCGAAGCAGGCGCCTCATGATCTTGCCGCTGCGTGTTTTCGGAAGGTCTCCAATAAAAATAATCCTTTCAGGACGGGCAATCGCCCCGA
>JAFEGF010000373.1 GCA_018240225.1 Verrucomicrobiota bacterium | reverse complement strand
AGGCTCGACAGATTGTTATGGAAATTGAGCGGGGACTTGGCCATGAACCTGTCGATCGTGAAAAGGATAAACTAGGATATGATATTGAAAGCCGTAACCCGCATACCGGCCGCTTGCGTTTTATTGAAGTGAAAGGTCGTGTTGCAGATGCGAAAACTATTACCGTTACTAAAAACGAAATACTTACAGCTTTGAACAAGCCTGAAGACTTTATTTTGGCTATCGTAACCTTTGACAAAAAAAACCATCGAGTGTCATATGCAAAAAGGCCCTTCCAATGCGAACCCGACTTTAAAGCAGCGAGTGTAAACTACAACTTCGCTGACCTTTTGGCGCAATCGGAGGAGCCATCATGACAGACTCAATGGAGAAATGGATGGCTTATAAAAAAAAGCTGATTGAAGTTGCATTGCCCCTTGAAGCAATCAATAAGGCCTGCGTAAGAGAAAAGTCGATCCGACACGGCCATCCAAGCACACTTCATCTTTGGTGGGCAAGGCGCCCCCTTGCTGCAGCAAGAGCGGTGATTTTTGCTCAGATGGTGGATGATCCTTCTGGTCATCCCAATCATTTCCCGACCATAGAAGCACAAGAAAAAGAACGCCAACGGCTTTTTAGGCTCATCGAAGAGATGGTTCAGTGGGAAAATTCCACGAATGTAGATGTGCTGGAGCGAGCTCGTAAAGAGATCCAGAAAAGTTGGAGGATGACATGCCATGAGAACAAAGATCATCCACATGCCTCTGAGTTATTTGATCCTGAAAAATTGCCAGGGTTTCATGACCCGTTTGCAGGCGGAGGGGCACTCCCCTTAGAAGCTCAAAGACTAGGACTGGAGAGCTACGCTTCCGATCTGAATCCGGTTGCTGTTCTAATAAACAAAGCTATGATTGAAATCCCGCCAAAATTCGCAGAATCCCCACCAGTTAATCCCTATAGGCTAGGTTGGAAATTAGAAATTTCTGAAAAATGGCAGGGTATGGCAGGGCTAGCTGAAGACGTGCAATACTATGGTAAGTGGATGCGCGAAGAAGCCGAACGGCGGATCGGGCATCTCTATCCCAAAATTGAAGTTACCATTGACATGGCGAAAGAGCGACCAGACCTAAAGGAATTGGTTGGACAAAAATTAACTGTAATTGCATGGCTTTGGACACGTACTATCAAAAGTCCCAATCCAGCATTTGCAAACATTGACGTTCCTCTCATCACATCTTATTGGCTTTCTACAAAGCCAAGAAAAGAAGCCTATATTGAACCAGTTTTTGACCAAAGAGGGTATCGATTTAACGTCAAGACTGGACACCCGAAGAACGTTGAAGAGACAAGCCGC
>JAFEGF010000372.1 GCA_018240225.1 Verrucomicrobiota bacterium | reverse complement strand
CACCAGACGGTTGGTTTTGATCCGTATGCTGGAGGCTTTATCTTAGGTCTCGATCATTCCGCAGGCGAGCATTGGCGGGCAGGAGGCGGTCTTGCGTATACGTTAACTTATATCCGTGAGCGGCGCCATGCAGGCCATAGCCATATCAACCAAGAGTACCTTTTTGCTTACACGTCTTGGTCCAGCCAACATTTCTATTTTGATGGCGCCTTATGGGGAGGGGCGTTTCAGATCGATCAAAGACGCGACATGAACCTGAACGGATGGGAGTTTCATGCGACCTCCCATCCTAAGGGGTGGCAGCTTTCTCCCCATATCGAATCGGGTTACGAATATGCCGTTCCAACCAATTGGCTTAGCCGATCCACGCAATATTCCGGTTATCTCATCAGTCCATTTGCAATGTTTGATTGGGTCAATGCCTGGCAAAATAGGTACAAAGAAAAAGGCAACGGGCCATTTAATGCAGGTCAAAAATCTCATTATTCCTCAATGCTGCGCTCAGAGATCGGTTTGCGCCTTTATGAGATCCTCGCTTTTTCTTCTTGGAAAGTGATCTTTGAAGAAGGGGTAAGCTATGTGAACAAGACCCCTTTTGACGTAGGAAAGATGAATACGTTCCTTGTTGGCTCTCCTGGATCTTTTACTGTAGAAACAATGAGCAATTCGCAGAACCTGGCCGCGGTCGAACTATCAACGCAATTTGAGCCTGTTAATGAAGCCTATCCTTACGGCTCGCTGACCTACTATGGGGAATACAATACCTCTTTCATTTCCCATCAGCTGCAGCTTGAAATTGCTTGGGATTTTTGATGGAGTATTCCAGGGCCCGCCTGATCATTTCAGATTCGTCGGCATCTGCCCGATGATCGAACCGTATTCCTTGTTTTTCCATGATCGAGATCAATTGTTCCGGTTCGAGCCATTCGATGGTGCTGGAGGCTTCAGGATCATCGAGAGCTCGATTTTCTGGATCCCATTCGATCAGACGGCACGCGATGTAAAGTGTCGTTTTATCGAACGGTAGTGTTGCCGAAGGAAGATATCCGGATAAACTCCCTAAAAATGCCAGAGGTTCGGCCTTTGCGCCGAATTCCTCCATCAGCCCCCGATGCAATGTCATGAGGGGAGTCTCATCATTTTCCATCGATTCCCGCATCAAAATGTAAATGTCATAATGCCCGAAGATTTCTTTGAAGTGATGGCAAGCGATACGCCCCTCTTTGTCAAAAAGAACTGCGCCGATCGACAGGTGGTAAGGCTGTTTTGCAGTCGCACTGAAAAAGGATTTTGTTTCCTGAGATGAGACGAGTGAAGAGGAAAGCATGGCAAGCCCCA
>JAFEGF010000371.1 GCA_018240225.1 Verrucomicrobiota bacterium | reverse complement strand
TGTCGGTGTTGGTTTTAGATGGGAGACGAGGGATTGGCAGAATTGTTTGAACCCAGTTTCACTTAATTGGTATTCCTGGATCGGTGCTGTTTTGCCAACGATCGTTTCTGTATCGGGAAGAAAGGAGAAGCGTTTAACAATGATAGCATCTCCTTCTTTCCAGATTTGAAGGTAGGAAGGATGGAAGAGTTCGCCTTGATAGTGCCCGCACGGGATAGTGACAGGTTTATCCTTTGAAGAATCCTTTAACTGAATAAGAATGTTGTTTGTAAAATCGATGGGTTCTCCACGAGAGGCCTGTTCAAGCATTTGTCCGTTGACGAGCGCATTTCCGAGAGTTTCATTGAGATCTTTGTTTTGGACCCCTGATTTTCTTAAGAAAATCTGCAAAGTCTTGAGCACTTCAAGGTTAACTGTTTGAGAAGAGGGAAGCTTGCTTTCAAAAAGAACGTCGAAGCTCTTTGCGACCTTTTCTGCTTTAAGGTCGTATTCCCTGGTCTCAATCCCGCTTAAGACAAACGTTATTGGGAAAAATAGGACGGACACCACGCCTAAGAGCGCATTTGTTTCCCAAGCTGTTTGGATGAGAGTCCCAACGTTAGACCAGAAACTGGTCCCGTATTTGGCCTCATCCTTAGTAATCGCTGGGAGGTGTTTGACAGTGATGACAGGCTCAGGTGTTACAGCGGCGGCAGATTCAGGTTGCGAAGGAGCTAAACTAATCTCAATCGTTTTATTGCCGATTTGAACTTTGCCTTGTTTCTGTTCAACATTCCATTCGGTAATGGAGATCTGCTTAAGCGTATCGAAATCTGATGCACTCTTGCAGTATGTTTGAACGATTTTTTGGACATCGTCGTCGGATAATGAAGATGTAACTCCTTCAGAGCGAATGACAACAATCTCTTTTTTCAGCTTCTTTTCTTCCCCCGAAGGGGCAAAAGACACAGAAAACAAGTCATAACCAATTCTTCTTAAAGGATTAGAAGACATAGTAATATTTATTAACCCATTTTTATTTTTATTCTATCATATTTAAATATTTAATGTAAATAAACGTGGTTGTTTAGTTTGTGTGTTTAATTAACATTTGCGTTTGCTTTGGTTTAGTGATTGGCTTTAAGGTGCTTGTGTATAAACAAGCCGGGCAAATGATGGGGAAATAGTTTCAGACAAATGATGTTTAAAAAACAGTCTGAAAAAATGAGGTTAATATGCTGAAAGTTAGATGTTTATGTTTAGAAATTGCTTTTGTTCTCTGAATTTAAACGAAGCTAAAGAGAATTAAAGGATTCTTCTTTGATAAGGATCTGTGGGCTTCTGAGGGGGATTCTGGAGG
>JAFEGF010000370.1 GCA_018240225.1 Verrucomicrobiota bacterium | reverse complement strand
CTAGCGCTCTTTGGGGCTTATTTGCCTTTATGGGCGGAACAATTGGCTCATCATTGATGACCTTGTTTTCAGAAAATAATCAGCTACCGCTTGCAAGCATTTTCACAGTCCAATCCTTCCTAGTAGCTATCGTGCTGTATGCATTAGTTTTTAGACCAACCCAACAGATCCAAAAATGACCCTATCCTTTGAGAACCCTCTCAGCCTCGCTGGCGCAGACCCAGACGCGGCAGGGAGCTTCCTTCAAGATCCTTTCGGTGATGGCGCCTAACCCCTTTTGACGAGCTTCCTGTGTGGACTTCAAAGCTCCTAAGACAAGCAGATCGTACCTGCCTTTTTGGAGCAGCTCTAAAATAGTATCGGGGATGGAGCGGGAACGGACAAGCTTCAATTCGATCTCGACATTTAAGTCTTGGGCAATCGCCTCAGCTCTTTTTAAGATCGCCTCAGCGGCTGCAATCCGATGGGGGATCTCGATATCAAGCGGCAATGAAGAGGCGATCTCAATGACTTGGACTGCTGTCACTTTGGCGCCATGGGCTTTGGCCACCTCGCAGGCCATCTGGACTGTTTCCGTCTGCATTCCTCCGCGCGTCGGCACCAAGATCTTGCGGACGTTCATCGGCTTATAACCTGGAACTTTGACCTGTTCGATCTCCACATGTCCTGTGGGCCTCATCTTTTTTGCCTTGCGGTAATAGAAGTACATCGCCATGCCAAGGGCCATCCACGCCAATCCCAAGTACCGTCCATCCCGCTTTGTGATTATCACGAGGAACCAGACGCTGACCGTCGCCATGCATCCGATGATCGCTGTTACTGGAATTTCATACCCGCGGATTTTAATATTGAACGGGATTTTGAAAGGACGCTTGAGATGAGGTTTTTTTATCCTTAAGACCAAGAGGGACAAATGCGCCGATGTGAAGGCCAGCATCGCGCCAAAGTTATAAAGATCGGCCAAAAAGTCGAGGTTGCCTTGGCTTGCCAAAATGATAAAGCTTGCCACTACTGTAAAAAATGCCAAGGAGACGATCGGCGTGCGGAACCGCGGATGCAAACGGTAAAAGATGCGCGGCAGCTGATAGTATTCACCCATGTTGAACGACAATCTTGAGGAACCCATTAGTCCGGCATTGGCGGCAACGGTCAAGACAACAGCCGCCAGCACGGAGATACAGGGCAATAGAAAATGCTTGCCAAGAGGCAAAGCTTCGACAATTCCTGCTACCGGGTTCAACACATACTTGGTGCCCAAATCATGCGGTGTGATCGCCGACAAAGCTGTCACTGAAAGGCCCAGATAAACTGCGATCAGAACAAACATCGTTAACACGATTGCCCGAGGGACT
>JAFEGF010000369.1 GCA_018240225.1 Verrucomicrobiota bacterium | reverse complement strand
TTCCTTTCAAGAGTCACTTCCCAACTATCGTTTGAAAATCTACAGCATTTAAAGCAAAGCACCCCGTCTTGGGCCCAGTCTTTTATGCTCTCTGCAGTAGTTCCAAACCCAACCCTCGAGCGATTTGAATTCCCCACTGGCAGACACCCTCTTGCTGCAATTGCAGAGATGATCGAAAAAATGCGCTCTGGAAGCTTGTCTCTTGCTGATGCTCAAAGAACCGTCATCCAACTCGATCCCGCATCGCGATCTCTTTTTCACGACCATGAAACGACCCTCATCGATAATCCCTCCCATTATTTTAATCTGTTCGCAATGGCCGAAAGCATGGCCAACAGCCAGCGCCCTGTAGACAAAACGGCCGTTCTTGAAGCATTTAACGCTCTGGGAACTCCGCTGCGCAATGCGCTTGCAGGCAAGATCTACCATTTTTCTGAAGATCCGACAAAAGGCTGCTGCGACCGATGGGGTGAGCTCCATGCTGCGGACGACTTGTCCTGCCTTCTTAAAGCGATGCAAAGCCTTACCGGCGACATTTTTGAAGGCTCTTATGAAAAAATTAAAAATTACGCTCTTGGAAAGCTCATTTCCATGCCAAGGGAAAAGCAAGTTCAAGCCCACTATGAGATCTACCGGATCGAAAGGCCTGTTACCCAGGACAGCAACTGGGGTGAAAACCATGCTACAGACGACATCCCTCGGTTGATCACAGCCCTGTACCTCATGGGAAGCATTGAAGGGCCTAAAGCTGCCGGCTGCTACGATAGAAGCTGGGAAACCTATACACAACATGGCTCCTGCATTTTTGACACACCGGGCAGAAAACTCGAAAAGGGAGAGATCGGCTTCATCAATGGAATGGGAGCAACCCATCACGGCGCAGTTGAAGCAGGTAATTATATACGCGATACCCTCCTGCAAGGATATGCGATGCGCAACGTTTACGGAGCATGCTACGGTGAATGGAATGTCGCTTCTGCAATGTATGGGCAAAAAGGAATTGCGCTTCCGCAGGCGCGCATGCTCGTTAAAAACTGGTCGGAGTTCTTTGCCAGGAGCAATCCCGATGAAAAATTCCTTCAGCTGTGCACGAGCCGTGGAGCAATCGATGTCTATGCAGCACTGCAACAGCTGCCAGAGCTCTTGCAAAAG
This sequence comes from Verrucomicrobiota bacterium, assembly GCA_018240225.1. Taxonomy (GTDB): domain Bacteria; phylum Chlamydiota; class Chlamydiia; order Chlamydiales; family Rhabdochlamydiaceae; genus Acherontichlamydia; species Acherontichlamydia pituitae. The sequence continues at coordinate 206 of JAFEGF010000369.1, read as the reverse complement.
CGCATTTATGTGATTACGATTGCACCTGGACATATTATTGAAAACACTTCCTGCCTGCGGGCATTCAACATCATCATCCGAGATGATGCTGTTCCTCACTTAGCCATCAATTCCCATTTGATGGACTCTGGCCGTCCAGAAGTGATCATCGTAGGACGCCATGCCGATGGAAAGCATCCGCACGATGCAATGGGGTCCAGTTATCT
>JAFEGF010000036.1 GCA_018240225.1 Verrucomicrobiota bacterium | reverse complement strand
TGAACGCGCGACCTGCCGCTTAGGAGGCGACCGCTCTATCCACCTGAGCTACGAGGACAAACGAGTAGAGAGTTTACTGAAAAATTGCCGTTTGGCTCAACAACTAAATGAGGAGAAAGAAAATGACCCAGCAGAAAGCAGACATTGGACTTATCGGGCTTGCCGTGATGGGACAGAATTTGGTCCTCAATATGAATGACCACGGTTATACGGTCGCTGTCTTTAACCGGACGGTTTCCAAAGTCGACGATTTCATGGCCGGTCCTGCGAAAAACACCCAGGTCATCGGTTCTCATACCCTTCAAGAATTTTTTCAAAATTTGAAGAAGCCGCGCAAAGTGATGATGATGGTCAAGGCTGGAGACCCTGTCGATGAGCTGATCGAGGAGTGCCTCCCCTTCTTAGAAAAGGGGGATATTGTCATCGATGGAGGAAACAGCCATTACCCTGATACAGAGCGGCGCACGCAGATGCTCCAAGCGAAAGGGATTTTGTACATCGGCACGGGGATCTCCGGAGGCGAAGAGGGAGCGCGGCACGGCCCTTCGATCATGCCGGGCGGCAATCCCGATGCATGGGCTGCTGTCAAGCCGATCTTTCAAGGGATCTCTGCAAAGGCTGCAGAAGATGGACTTCCTTGCTGCGATTGGGTAGGCGATGGGGGAGCCGGGCACTATGTCAAAATGGTCCATAACGGGATCGAGTATGGCGATATGCAGCTCATTTCCGAGGCGTATTCTCTATTGCGCAACCTATTGGGATGCTCCATTTCTGAGATCCAAGCGATCTTTTCCGAATGGAACAAAGGCGTGCTCAACAGCTTTTTGATCGAGATCACCGCCCAGATATTTACGCATAAGGACGCAGACGGCTCTCCGCTCATCGATAAAATTCTTGATGTGGCAGGACAAAAAGGGACGGGAAAATGGACGGGGATCAGCGCGTTAGATCTCGGCATCCCTGTATCTTTGATTGCAGAGTCGGTCTTCGCAAGATGCCTCTCCTCGTTGAAAGACGAAAGGCTCCAAGCAGAGAAGGTCTATTCGAAGCCGGCAGCAGCATTTACAGGCGACAAGAAGCAGTTCATCGAAGATGTGCGGCAAGCGCTCTATGCATCAAAGATCATCAGCTACACGCAAGGATTCATGCTCATGCGCGCTGCAGCAAAAGAGATGAAGTGGAAATTGAACTATGGTTCGATCGCCCTAATGTGGCGGGCGGGATGCATCATCCGCAGCCGCTTCTTAAATGATATTAAACAGGCCTACGATCGAAAGCCTGATCTGCCGAGCTTATTGTTTGATGATTATTTCCGTAAAGAGATCGCAGGCGCGGAAGCGGGATGGCGGCGTGTTGTTTCCCAAGCGGCATTGAATGGGATTTCAATGCCATGCTTTAGCACAGGGCTTGCCTTCTTTGATGGTTACCGTTCTGGACACCTTCCGGCAAACTTGATCCAAGCGCTGCGCGATTTCTTCGGGGCCCATACCTATGAACGGGTCGATAAGCCGCGAGGTCAGTTCTTCCATACGAATTGGACCGGGACCGGGGGGAATGTCACTTCGTCAACATACAATGTTTAATTGAATTGACGTTTGTTGATTTTTCTATATAATTGCCGCCAACTTTATTGTGAGGATAATTTATGGCGGTAACTGTTTCAGTTCAAAATCCAATTAATCAGGTTCAATTCCAAGCTAATTGGAATAGTTCCAATATTCATTTGCATAGTAATATTGTTGAAATTTGGAAACAATCAGAGGAACCCTTCCTTCAGAAGGTATACCTGTGCTTTACTAAAGTTTTGGATTTGATAGCCCATCTAGTCCTGAAGCCGGCCAAACACATGTGCCGTTCGCTGGTTTTACCGATATCTAACGTTCCAGAAGCTGCTCGCGCTGAGGTTGATCGGCAATGGACAGAGTTTTGGTCAGGGCAAGGCGGGCATTCGCCATGGACTCCTTTAAGAAATACTTACCAAGCTAGCGAGCTCAATGTCACAGCTCCGGATGGAACGGTGGTCAAGGGTGCATTTTACCAGCATCAGCGGGGTGTGGGACAGGATGTTCCGACCATCATTTGTTTTAGTCCTAATGCCCAACTAGCTAAGAGCGAATGTTGGAACTGGCTGTTGAAGAAAGGGATTACTTCGCCGATCCCCTTTAATGTCGTTGTCTTTGATTACCGTTATGGCTCAGATCTGACCGATGCGGACCAGTGCGTCCTGGACGGAGATGCCATGGTGCAGGCCGTGCATCAGGCAATGGGAGTTTCTAAGAACAATATCCATATGATGGGGTATTCCTACGGAGGCGGGATCAGCGCGCTTGTCAGAGGAATGCATCAGGATGCGGGCAACTATGTCAACCTCCGCTCTTTTGGAAGCATCAGCCATGTGATCAAGCATTCTTCGATCATCAATCAATTTTTACCTGCGGGATTGAGAAGCGGATGGATAGCGGATATTGTGAAAGCGATCCTTGGACAGCTTGTGGGAGGGATAAAGTGGGAGATCGATGTCAAGCAGCCGATTCAAGCGATGGGCGATCGGGCTCTTGTTGTCTATCATCCTGATGATCCGATCATCCCGGGAGCAGCCTCTCCTGCAGAGTGGGTGGATGCTAGTAGAGCGGTCGAGATGCGGTTCAAAGAGACGGTCAGGAATGCTCCAGACAATTTTGACCACCATTGCGCACCTCTTAAATATTATCAGGATGCAAATGGATTAAACGTCAGCAAGCGGATCTTAAATGCGCTGCTTGGAACAGATGTGTTTCAGCGCCGGCGCCCTGTTGAAAACCGGATGCATTACGATTTAAGAGGAATTTAGAAGACTATACCGAAGGAACCTGAAGAATCGGTTTCTGATAAGGCCAGTTCGCAGCCAAGGCTGCTTTACCTGCTTTGCTCTTCAAAGGTCCACCGGACCTTTAAAGAGTCTTTGCAGCCTCAAAATTCGCATTTTCACTCGAGCCTTGCCTTTGGGCAATGGTCGCTCGCTCCAAATGCAAATTTTGAGACCTCTTCTTGTCAGATTCCCGATTCTTCAGATTCTTTCAGAATAGCAACGGCTATTCGTTGGCCTTGAGAACTTCCATGAAGGCAGATTGGGGGATGTTGACCTTTCCAATCTCCTTCATTTTCTTTTTCCCTTCTTTTTGTTTTTCCCACAGCTTGCGCTTCCGCGTGATATCACCGCCGTAGCATTTGGCAGTGACGTTCTTTGTCAAAGCGCGGATCGTCTCTCGGGCGATAATTTTTCCGCCGATGGCTGCTTGGACAGGGACCTTGAACTGCTGCAAGGGGATCACATCGACGAGCTTTTTGCAGATCGCTCTTCCGCGCCCTTCCGCTTTTGTCCGATGGACGAGGCAGGAGAAGGCATCGACAGGTTCTTCGTTGACGCGGATCTCAAGCTTGACAATATCGCCGATCTCATACTTTTCAAATTCGTAGTCGAACGATCCATACCCTCGCGTGACTGATTTCAGCTTGTCGTTGAAGTCGGTGATAATCTCATTGAGAGGAAACCGGTAGGTAAGAAGGAGGCGTTTAGAGTCCATCGTCTCGGTTTTCACCAGCTCTCCTCGTTTTTCCATGCCTAAGCTCATCACGGCGCCGAGGAACTCAGCGGGGACCATGATGTGGCTTTTGACCCATGGCTCTTCAATGTACTCGATAAATGTGGGGTCGGGGAAATGGGCGACGTTGTCGATGTTAAGGTCTTTGCCGTCGTTCAGAGTGAACTTGTAGACGACGCTTGGAGCTGTTGTAATGATGTCTAGGTTGAACTCTCTTTGGAGCCGTTCAAAGACGATCTCGAGATGGAGCAGTCCTAAAAAGCCGCAGCGGAAACCAAACCCAAGGGCCATGCTGCTCTCTTGTTCGACATGCAGCGCAGAATCATTGAGCTGCAGTTTGACCAAAGCATCGCGGACCATCTCAAAGTCAGAAGTGTCGACAGGATAGATCCCTGCGTAGACGACTGGAGAAATGTTGCGGAACCCGGGAAGGGGCTCTGTTGCGGATTTGCGCGACGAGGTGATCGTATCGCCGATCTTGACGTCCGCTGTGTTCTTGATGTTCGCAAGCAGATAGCCGACCTCGCCAGGGCGGAGAACATCGACAGGCTTTTCGTCAGGAGAAAAGATGCCGACCTCAAGGACCTCGAAGGTCTTTCCAGTCGCCATCATGAGGATCGGTGTTTTCTTGGTGATCTCGCCGCTCATCATACGGACATACACCATGACGCCTCGGTAAGGATCGTAGTGGGAATCAAAAACAAGTGCGCGCAGAGTATCGTCGGCAGGAGCTGAAGGGGACGGGACTGCGATCAAGATCCTTTCGAGGATCTCTTTAATGCCGATACCCGTTTTTGCCGAAGCTAAAATGGCGTCGGATGTGTCGAGTCCGATCACATCTTCGATCTGCTGCTTGACGCCGTCGACATCTGCAGAAGGGAGGTCGATCTTGTTGATCACCGGGACAATTTCTAATGAGCGGTCCAAAGCGAGGTGGACGTTGGCAAGGCTTTGCGCTTGCACGCCTTGCACAGCATCGACGACAAGAAGGGCTCCTTCGCATGCCGCTAAAGAGCGGGAAACTTCGTAGGTGAAGTCGACGTGCCCAGGAGTGTCGATAAAGTTGATCTGGTAGATTTTTCCATCTTCAGCTTGGTAATGCATGGTGACAGGGTGGGCCTTGATCGTAATGCCCCGTTCCCTTTCTAAGTCCATCGCATCGAGGACTTGTTCTTGCATGTCGCGCGCTGCAATGGTCTGCGTGAGTTCGAGCAGCCTGTCTGCAATGGTCGACTTTCCATGGTCGATGTGGGCGATGATGGAGAAATTGCGGATTTGCTTGATGTCGTATTGGAAAGGCTTTTGCATTTGTCTTTTGTCCCAGTAAAGCTTCTCAGTTTAGAGAAAGGCTAAAATGAATGCAAGTTCCTCAAAGAAATCAAAAAAGGAATTAAATTTTTTTTAGGGTGTTCTTTAAGAACTTGAATATGATCGATTAAAGAAGCGAGCTAACCGGAAAAATTAAATAAATTGTTTGATTGAAGATTAGAGTGCCAATAAGATATGATGCTTCTAAAAAACAGTGCAAATTTAAAGAAAAAAATTATGGCAATTGAAGCGGTTGGTAATTGTTTCTATAACATCGATATGGCGCTCGGTTCTTCATTGCATTCAGTGCGCTCGACGATCAGTTCCATTCCAGGCGCTGTCCAGCGTCAGCTCGACGACTGCTGCTCGACCGACTGCAAGGTGTACGGGCTCATTGTTCTTGGCCGGATGCTGCAAGCCATCGCAATTTTAGGTGTTGCTGGGTGCATATTCGCCGCTGTGATGACCGGGCCGATGGTCTTAGTTGGCGTTATTCCTGCTATTGCCTCAGCTCTTCTCGGAACGTATATGGCTGCTTGCCCTGACGATGTCCATGATGCCATCTTTCCTTTACCTCCTTATGTGGTCGATCAGCCTGTCGGATTGATCAATACGGGAAACAATTGCTGGGCCAACGCCAGCATGCAGTTGCTCATGAACTCTCCGAACCTCCTGGCTTCTATGGCCGCGCTGCGGATCCCTGAAGTACAGCAGATAGCTCAAGCTTACACGGCAACGAAAAATGCCGGCGAGAGGGTTGTGCGCGGTTTTGATGGCCAGCTGATCAGGAATGCCCTTCATGCGGCAGGACGCGTCCACCCTGATTCGGTCCAAGAAGATGCGGCAGAGTTTTTCGAATATTTATTTGAAGTGCCCCATTCCCTCTACCACCTTCAGGAGACGGTCCAAGGAGTTCCTCGGCATCAAACGACCGATCTTCCGTTGATACCGTTAGCTCTGGAGCCGAATATCAGCACCCCGTTTAATGATTTATTTAATCGTTTCTTTAACTTTCAGGATGAAGCCGGACAAGCGCATAGCCTGCAGTTTCCCACAGCTCCGGATGATCTGGTGGTCCAGTTAAGAAGATTTTATACTCCATTACGCGATGGCAGACCGATTGTGATCGATGCCCAAGGCCATTACCAGGAGGCCCGGCACAACCAGGCTATCGCAGTCCCTCAGAATAAGACCATTGAGGCCCGCCACTGCCAAGATGGACAAGCCGCTAACTATGAGTGCGACGGCTTTATCGTCCAGTTCGGCAATACCCTCAATAATGGCCATTACGTTACCTATGTGAAGCGCCCTGACGGAACCTGGTGGGCCTGCAACGATCGCCGTGCGCGTCAAATCACGCCAGAATATGCCCAGCAGTTAATGAACCAAGGGTATATCTACCACTATAGAAAAGTTCCTGCTGCTACAGTTTAAATTTTTCATATTAGTGGATGTGAAATTTATCCAAAAAAAATTTGGGAAATTTCTTAATCCCTAAACATGAAAATCATCTCAAAATTTTCTCCCAACATTATTTTTTATCGTTGATATAGTTGATTAAATTCTAAATGATAAAATTGGACTTGCTGCGGTTTGAGACCGGTTCGTGTCCAAAGGCGCTTCACCTGCTACGCACTGTCCAATTCGTGGCCAAGCCCGCTTCACCTGCTTTGCTTTCCCCGGTTCGCGGTCAAGCCCGCTTTCACCTGCTTCTCACTGCGAAGGTCCACCGGACCTTCTCGTGTATCCGTAGCCTCCGGACCTTCTCGTGTATTCACGCAGCCTTCTCCTTTATCCATGGCCTCAATTTGGCTTTACTTCGCCGAGTCTAATTGTATCGTTTAGGATTTAATCGACTATAAAACAGTTTTGGAACTGCCTCTATAAATGAAAAACCCATCAACGTTATCCACATTGATGGGTTTCGCATTCAAGGCTGGAAATACTGTTTAGTTTCCAGCTTTAGAAAGGTTGGCAGTCGTTTCAGACTTGCTTTCTTCCTTGCTTGGAACAGCAGCGGCTTCCGCAGCTTTTCCTTCGGTCAGTTCAGTGAAGCGGCGGCCTAATTTGAGTACAGAGAAGGCCCAAACCGCACAGATGACGATGACCAGAGGTCCAAGGATGAAGGTCAAGCTTGCAAGCGAGACGCTTCCGCCAATGACAGCCAATAGTGTCGATTGGATGAACGCTCCACCCGACTTACCAGCTCTTCCGCCGATGACTTCTACAGCGCCTTGGCCTTTCACTTTCGCTTCTTGGTCAAGAGGGATGTAGGCCATCTGTTTTGTTGAATCAAACAGAGAGTACTTTGTCCCTTTGGACAAGACGTTCTGGATTTGTCCAACAATGACCGCAACGAGGACTACCGTCACTCCCATGAGAGGAGCAAAAGGCGTGCTCTTTGTGCCGTTCCAGACAACGAAGAAGAAGATAGACGATGTAACAAGGACCATGATCGGTGTCAGGATCGCTGCTTTTGTCCAGCTTAATTTTCTTAAGATGTTGTTGCCGACGACCATCAGAAGGATTGTGATCGCTCCTGTCCATGTCGAGAATTGGCCCATGAACATGTTGTAGTCGTTCATATCTGGGAAGGCAATTTTGATTTGGCCTTTCCATACGCCTTCAACCAGGTTGATGGTGATGCCATAGGAAAGAACGAGGATCGCAATCAGTCCAAGGTAAGGATTTTTTAAGATATAGCGGAAGCTTTCGAGTACAGAAAGTTTCGCTTTTTCTTTTTTCTTGCCTTGGCCAGGTTGATAGAGGTTTGGATCGGTTAAGACGTTTTTGTTCATCCATCTGTAGGTGAGGATTGCAATCGCGCCGGAAAGCAGCACGGATCCCATCAAAAATTTCAAGTTGACGCCGAACGAGTCGATGTCTTTTGGAAGGGATTTGGCGTACTTGGCTGTAAAAATGATGAAAGGTCCGGAAAGGAGAAGACCAACGTTTCCAATCATGCCAAAGAGGCCGTAGAAGCGTTTTGCTTCTGTGACTTTTGTGATTTCGTTTGCAAACTGCCAGAACAGCATGGAAAGAACAACGCTTCCCCAGAGTTCGGAAAGGATGTAAAAAATACTAAAGCTCCAGTTGCCGACCACTGGGATGAGCCAGTGCAGGTTGGGAACAGAGGCTTGTGCTGACTGAATGGAGCTCATGCTCATGTGGAGGGCTTCTTTGTTCGGGTAGATCAAGAAAGCAAACACTCCGAAGAAGAGCAGGAATGGTGTAATAATGGCGTAAAAGAGGCGTTCTCTTGAAAATACGTTCGCCAGTTTAATGAAGACGATCATGAATAGGATCGCAGCCGGTGTTACCCCGTACAGTTTTAAGAATGATAGGCACTCGGCGCCGCCACCAGGAGCATTTACCATTAATGTGTCTTTTGTGTCTCTTAAGATAGTATAATTAAACAAAATACACATCATCATGATGCCCATCGGAAGGAACTTCTTAAGTTCGAACCGGTGAATCGGCCAAAATATACCGCGCAGCCCTTTGAAGGCTACATCGCTAGTCTCGCTTGACTTTGTTGACATATTGATTCCTTAGATTCCTTATGAATTACTCACTCAATTTAATGAGTTGACAGAAAAAGTTTACAGTCCAAAAGCATACCACTTTAGGCGAGAAATTGACAAGCTCAAAGAACTGGTTTTTTTGAGGCATAATGATTCATTAAACCTCAACCTTAGGGATTATAGACTATATTTCTTTAAATCCAAGAGAAATTAGGAATGAAATTGGGCTTATAAATTTAAGGGGAATTCAGCCAAGATCTCGTTCAAGGTGTGCTTTGCGGTTGACCGGGTTTCAAACAGAGCAAAAGAGCTTGCTTCGAAGGTCCCGATCGGCCTGGTTTGGTTTTCAAAAAAATATTGCGATGTTTTGGTCGTGTTGCCGGGGTCCAATACGCCTAAAGAAACGTGCGGGTGGAATGCCTTTGCTTCGATCGGAATCTTTTCTTCGCGGAATTGGGAGTAGATTAAACTTTTTAGTTTGTTCAAAGGGGGCGAGATCGCTGCCATGGCTGCTATCACTTGAAATCCATGGCCGGACGAGAAGCTGGCTATCCCTTCCAGAGCAACTGTAAAAGGAGGCAAAACGATTCCTTGCAGGACATTAATGATGTCTAAGACCTCAGGGCCGCTCCGCTTCCCGATGTCTATTAAACAGAGATGGAACTGTTCTGCTTCTATCCAGTGGGCGTTGCTGAGGCCGCAGCATTGTAAATAAAGATTTTTCTTAACAGATTCTGGCAGAGGGATTCCAATAATGATATGTTGCATGCGTTCGCTGGTCGAAAATTGGTTGCGATGGAAAAAAGAAACACCCCGGGATGCAAATCTCCGGGGTGTTCATCGAGTAGAAAGACTACCGTTGAGCAGCTGCAGCTGCTGCAGCAATGATCTCACTTAAGTTGTTCATCCCTAGAGCTTGTTGTTGAACTGCGTTGCAAGATTCAACATATGCATTCCAGAGCTCAGGCTCAATTTTGCCGTGGCGGATAGAAGCGATCAGCTCACGTTTGCATGAAGCCAAGGATTTTTTTGGAGCAAGGATAGAAACCATTTCTTTGTCTCCAGCGAGCCTAGCGATATTCAGCATCCTTTCCAGTTGCGTGCGTGTGAACGTCACTTGGTCGCGGCGTTTGCGGGATCCGCGTGCTGCGCGTTGTTTTGGAGCTACAGAAGATGGTCTGTCAGAATTGATAATGAATTTTTCAATGAGAGAGCTCAATTCATGAGGCGCTCTGTTTTTCATTTTTCTCAGCGTAAAGTGGTGCATGTAGCCCCCGCTAGACATAGGGAGGTATTTGCAGAGGTCATTTTCTTTTCTGCCGTTGACTTTTTTGATCGCCTTAGCGATCACGTCTTCAACTTCACGAAGATTCTTTGCTTTTGGTTCTACAGCATCTTCACGTGGGTTCATATCTGTTTCCTTTTTGGTTTTTCTCGAAGACAAACTTTTTCCGCTTGATTTAAGGATGACCCTGTATTCAAGCGATAGATGGTTTATCTTCGATTTGTAGTTAATTTTAATTGTTGTTTTCAGTTTCCAGTTGAATCAATCTTAGTTTCAAGTATCTGAGAAAGTCCAGAATCCCTCTCATTTGATCTTTCGGGGAACTTAAAAATCCTCAGTATTTGTAATGTTGATTAGTTGATTTAACTGAATCCTATTTTATTTGCAATAATCTTTTAGTTTTTCTTGTTTTTCCTGCTGAAACTTCAGAGGGCCTAACTAAATTGTGATCGCTTAACATTCCGGTTAAGAGGGTAATTTCCCTTTGCAATTATTTATTTTCGAGATTTTATGCGGAATTGATATTTTCTGCAATAATTCTCTTTTTTTCAGTCCATTTTATCTTAATGTGATTGAATTTTTATGAGGGGAATCCAATTTTTATTATTTTGTTTTTTGGGGATTATCATCCCCTCATCTTAGGGCATTGTTTAACTAAATAGTAGGAGCTTGAACAGGAATTAATATTTCACTGAAATGCTTGGATATAGCAATCAAAATCAAGTTTATTTTTGAAAATATTTTCTGTGAGACTGCTGCCGTTAATGAATTTGAGATTGCTTGTGAATAAATCTTTTCTACTGATACTATCGCTCTATTTATTGATAAATTATAGATCGTTCCATGATGAAAGCTTTTCGAAGATGTCTTGCCGGATTAGTTCTAACGTCCCTGATTCCAATGCTTTTTCTTTTCGGGTGCTCGGAGCGGAAAACACGTCCCGTTTCCAATTTGGAGCTGTGGATGGAAAACAACGGCAAAGTCAAAGTGCTTTCGACCACAGCCATCATCGATGATGTTGTCAGACAAATTGGGGGGGACCGGATCGACCATATCCCGTTAATTTGCGGCGAGATCGATCCCCATAGTTATGAGTTGGTCAAGGGCGATGATGAAAAGCTCTCTGCAGCGCAAGTCATCTTTTATAATGGCTTAGGGCTGGAGCACGGAGCAAGCCTGCGCTATCAGCTCGAGCATCATGACAATGCCATTGCGGTCGGTCAATCGATCCAAGAACGCTTTCCCGACCAGATCATATATGTCGACGGTCAATTGGATCCCCATATTTGGATGGACATTGCCTTATGGAGCAACATCATCGACCCGATCCTTCAATCGCTGAAAGAGCTGGATCCTGAAGGGGCCGCAATTTTTGAACAAAATGCCGATCGGTTACGAGAGTCGATGTTGAGCGAGCATCGTGCGATCAAGTCGGATTTTCAACGTGTTCCGGCGGATAGAAGGTATTTGGTCACAAGCCACGATGCGTTCAATTATTTTACGCGCAGCTATCTGCGGACGCCTGATGAAACAGAGCAGTCTCAATGGAGCATTCGGTTTGAAGCTCCTGAAGGGCTTGCGCCCGACGGACAATTAAGCGCCTCTGATATCCAACGGATTATCGGGCATTTGTGCGCTTATCGGATCCAAGTTGTGTTTTCAGAATCCAATGTCTCTAAAGATTCTCTTAAGAAAATTGTCCATGCATGCAGGCAGAAGGGATTGGAAGTGGGAATTTCAAAAGAAGTGCTGTATGGCGACGCCATGGGCAGCCCTGGCAGCAATGCTGACACTTATCTCAAAATGATCAGGCAGAACGCCGATGTGATGATCTCTGCATGGGATCGTGAAGGAAGAACAGAGTGAGCGAAAAGAAAAAGAGCAGCGCCTTACGCGTCGATCAACTGACTGTCAATTACGATAAAACGCCTGTCCTTTGGGATGTGCATTTTGAAATTCCTGAAGGAAAGCTGGTTGGGATCATTGGGCCCAACGGAGCTGGAAAAAGCACGTTGTTAAAAAGCCTCCTGGGAATGACTAAACCGCTATCTGGCGTCATCGAATTTTATGGGAAGCCGTTTAAAAAAGTGCGCAATCAGATCGCTTATGTTCCCCAACGCTCTTCGGTAGACTGGGACTTTCCGATCACAGCCTTCGACCTTGTCTTAATGGGCCGGTATGGGAAGCTCGGCTATTTCAAATGGGCCAAAGCCTCCGATAAGGAAGCAGCTAGAAGGGCATTGGATATGGTTGGGATGCTTGCCTTTGCCGACAGGCAGATCAGCCAGTTATCGGGAGGGCAGCAGCAGCGGCTTTTCATTGCACGCGCTTTGTTGCAAGATGCAGATTTCTACCTGATGGACGAGCCGTTTGCAGGGGTCGACATGGCGACGGAAAAGGCGATCATCGGACTAATGGACGCCCTCAAAGCGGAAGGGAAAACCTTGTGCGTCGTCCACCACGACCTCGGCACGGTCGATACCTACTTTGATTGGGTGATCATGCTTAACACCTGCTTGATTGCAAGCGGTCCTGTCGCCGAAGTGTTTCATAAAGAGACGATCATGCGCACCTATGGCAGAGGGGCCAATTTGCTTGACGAGGCTGTCAAGCTGACCCAGAACAAGTCTTCAGGGTTCACTAGATAAAGGCGTATGACTTCGATAATTCAATCCTTTACAGATCCTGTGCTCCAAGCTCCGACGATCGGCAGCATGCTGATGTGCCTGGCATCTGCTCTGATCGGCGTCGTTGTTTTTTTACGGAAAAGGTCTCTGCTCGGCGAAGCGTTGTCCCATGCCGCCTATCCCGGAGTCGTTTTGAGCGTCTTGGTCGTTGCCGCCCTCTTTCCTACACTGCAAGAAGTGATGCCTGTCGCCATTTTGATCGGGGCTTCCGCGACGTCATTTTTAGGGCTTTGGGCGATCGAGCGGTTAGAAAGACGATTTTCCATTAAAAGCGATGCAGCGCTTTGCTTCATCCTTTCCGTGTTTTTCGGGGTCGGTATATTGATTGCAAGCCGTCTTCAAGTGACGCATGCGCTGTGGTACAAGACTATTCAAATCTTCTTATATGGGCAAGCTGCGACGCTGACCGATGTGCATATCGTCATTTACACGGTCCTTGTTGTGATGACGATAGGGATCCTGATCGCATTATATCGGCAGATCGAAATGGTGATTTTCGATCGTTCCTTTGCCAAATGCGTCGGCATTAAGGTCTCGCTTGTCGATTCTGTTTTATTCGCGCTTTTAATTTTAGCGATTGTCATTGGGATCCGGAGCGTCGGTGTTGTTCTGATGGCGGGGATGCTCATTGCGCCGGCTGTGACGGCGCGGCAATTGACCAACCGTCTTTCCGTCATGCTTGTCTTAGCGGCGATTTTCGGCGCTGCAAGCGGATTTTTAGGCAATTACCTTTCGGTCATGATACCCGAGTGGGGGCAAGAGAGGGGCCTGGAATGGAAATTTTCCTTGCCAACCGGGCCGATGATTTTGCTGAGCGCATCGTGCATGAGTATCCTTGCTCTTTTATTTGCTTCTGAAAATGGGGTCGTCAGCAGGTCTTTGCGCATCGCAGCTTTCCGCATCCAGTGCCTCAGTGAAAATCTTCTCAAGTATTTTTGGAAGCAAGGAGAGGAGGGGAGCGTCTCGGTTAAAGAGATTCATAAATGGCATCATCTAGGATCTTGGCAAGTCAGGTTCCTTTTATGGAACTTGCGTAGGCAGGGGTGGGTCAAAAAGAATAAGAACGGGCATTTTGCTCTGACTCGCGATGGTTGGTTAAGAGGAGAGAGGATTGTCCGCCTGCATCGTCTTTGGGAAGTCTATTTGGTCTATTTGGGGCAAGGGGTCGAAAAAGTCCATCGGAGCGCTGAAGAGATGGAGCATATCCTCACACCTGAGCTGGAAAAAGAGCTGACAGAGCTATTGCAGGATCCGCGGCATGACCCGCATGATCAGCCGATCCCTCGGTCGAAGGAGTTGTTATGATAGCGGCAAATCCTTATTGGGGAGCTGATTTTTGGGATTTTTTTGCAATTTTTTTTAAACGCTTTTTCCTCATGCTTCAAGGCTCTATTGCGGCCGATCAGCTCGCATCCGATGAAATTCAAATTTTTGTCTTGTCCTTAATCGGTTGCGCATCTGCGCTTGTCGGTTCGTTTTTAGTTCTCAAAAAAATGACGATGCTGGCCAACTCATTGTCCCATACCGTTCTTTTAGGGATCGTCATCGCCTATCTGATCCTTATCCCCTTTTCTTCCGGAGAGGAAAATTTGCATGGGATTAGTATGAAGGCGCTTCTCATTGCTTCGCTTGTCACTGCGATGCTCACCACGGTGCTTACGCAGGGCTTAACGCAAGGAATGAAGCTGCAGGAAGATGCGAGCATCGGGTTGGTCTTTACCACCCTTTTTGCTCTGGGCATTGTCCTGGTTACCTGTTTCACGCGCAATACCCACATTGGCACAGAGGCGATCATGGGAAATGTGGACGCTTTGCATCTGCATGACATGAAACTAGCCCTATGGATCGCAGGGCTAGATCTTTTCCTCGTCGTCATTCTTTTTAAAGAATTCAAGATCGTTACTTTTGACAGCAGCCTCGCTTCTTCTTTAGGTTTTTCAGCTGTGTTGTTCAACTACCTTTTGATGGTCATGACCGCAGCGACTTCGATCGGCGCATTTAGAGCGGTCGGAGTTCTCCTCGTCCTGGCGTTCCTTGTGGGACCTGTGTTGACTGCGCGCCTGTATACCCATCGATTAAAAAGGATGATTGCATTGAGCATCATCATTGCCGTTGGCTGTTCCTGCATTGCAGTAGCGCTTAGCCGCCATCTTCTCTCTACCTACCAAGCGCCCCTTTCCACATCCGGGCTTCTTGTGACGCTCATCGGCGTAGTATTTTTCATCTCTCTTTTTGTAGCTCCTCATCAGGGCATCATCGCAAAAAAACGGTTGCGTTTTAGGAAACAAGGATCATCCCATGCTTAAAAAAGTTGCAATCCTCGGCAGTACAGGCTCAATTGGTAAAAATACGTTGAAGGTTGCAGCGAACCTCAAAGAAAGAATTAAAGTCGTTGCTCTTGCAGCGCGGTCGAACATCGAGCTTCTTGAAGAGCAGGCAAGGGAATTCAGTCCGCAAGTGATCGCTGTGTTCGATAAAGAAAAAGCCTTGCTCCTCCAGAAAAGGCTCCCCCATATCCAAGTATTAGGTGGGATGGAGGGGTTGTGCGAAGCGGCTGCTTCGGCAGATGTTGACACCGTAGTCTCTGCATTCGTCGGAGCCGCAGGGATCTTGCCAACCGCCGCCGCGATCGAAGCAGGAAAGAGGATTGCGCTTGCGAACAAGGAGGTGCTTGTTGCCGCAGGGGCCTACATTGTCCCTCTTGCCAAAAAGCACGGAGTCTCCTTGATTCCTGTCGATAGCGAGCACAATGCGATCTTTCAATGTCTTGACCAAGAAGAACCGGAATCTGTGCGCCGCCTGATTTTGACAAGCTCCGGGGGGCCTTTTCGCGGATGGTCGTCAGAGCAATTGAAGGAGGTCACTTTAGAAAAAGCGTTGAAGCACCCGAACTTTGCAATGGGGGCAAAAATTACGATCGATTCGTCAACGCTGATGAACAAAGGGTTCGAAGTGATCGAGGCGTATTGGCTCTTCGGCGTCAAACTCGACCAGATCGAGGTCCTCATCCATCCGCAGCAGAAGATCCACAGCATGGTGGAATTCATCGATGGATCGATCTTGGCCCAGATGAGCGAGCCTGACATGCTCCTGCCGATCCAATATGCGATCACTTACCCTGAGCGGTGCCAAGGGATGCTGGAACCTTACGATTTTGTCCGCAATAGCAGGCTCGATTTTCTCCAGCCGGACAGGAGCGCCTTCCGCTGTTTGGACTTGGCCTATGAGGCCATCAAAGAAGGGGGGACCCTTCCTTGTTTCATGAATGCCGTCAATGAAGTTTTGGTCGGCAAGTTCTTGAATCGTGAGATTGGATGGAGCGACATCAGCATGAAGCTCGAGACGTTGATGGAATCCCATCAGACCTCCCACGACCTCGACCTCCCTTCGATCCTCGCTGTCGACCAATTGGCCCGCGAGCAAGCCGCCCTTTGCTAAATACTTTTATTTCCTTTCGTATTTTGCTGAGGTTATAGCTTTAGAAGGGATCTCTAAATAACATGTCGGGACTACGTCCCCGCGGCCCGTTGAGCTGTTCCAGCTG
>JAFEGF010000368.1 GCA_018240225.1 Verrucomicrobiota bacterium | reverse complement strand
GATCCGTTAAACTATCAGTATACAGCAAGTCTATTTTAAAGCCTCCCAAACACCTTGGACAGGATTCTATCGTCTATCCAAATATGCTTCAAAAGAGCGATCTGGCCAAACTCCAGAGTTTTGTCGTTTTCTTGGTAGATTAAAATTTGATTTTTACACCTTCCATCTAAGAAATCTTACAACAGGGCTATTGTCTCATAACATCCTTAGTGCTATAGTCCCCGGGTTCAACTTCTGCTAAGGCTTTTCTTTAGCTTGAAAGTTGAAAGTTCCCGTTCTGTTGGAAGCGATGGAATGCCCTCTCGTCCAGAAAATCGATTTTCTTGATCAGTGGTCAATTCATCCTCCGACAGGACATATCACAATTGACTATGGAGTTACCTATGTTTGATAAGAAATCAACGGTCGTATCTGTTGGGGGCCGCGACATCATTTTTGAAACCGGCAAGATAGCCCGCCAGGCTAATGCTGCCGTCGTCGTCCGCTCAGGCGAGACCATCCTGCTTTCCACAGCTTGCTCAGGACCTGCGCCTTCAGCAGAAACAGACTTTTTGCCTTTGCGCGTCGATTACCAAGAAAAATTCTCTTCTGCTGGTAAAACACTTGGAGGATTTATTAAGCGGGAAGGCCGCCCTGCTGAAAGGGAAATTTTGGTCTGCCGCCTGATCGACCGCCCATTGCGCCCCATGTTTGAAGATGGCTACTATAATGAGATCCAAGTGCTGTCCTACGTGTTCTCTTATGATGGAGTCCACTCTCCAGATCCACTCGCAATCTGCGCAGCATCTGCAGCCCTTACGATCTCCGACATCCCATTGATTAAGCCAGTAGGCGCTGTCCGCGTTGGATTAGTTGATAACAATTTTGTCGTCAATCCGACCGTCGAAGAGCAAAAGAAGTCCCGTTTAGACCTTATTCTAGCCGGCACTGAGGACGCCATCCTGATGATCGAAGGCTATTGCGACTTCCTTACCGAAGAGCAAATCCTTGAAGCTGTTGAAGAAGGGCACCAAGCGATCAAAAAGATTTGCCAATGCCTAAGCGACTGGCAAAAAGTGATCGGCAAGCCTAAGAAAAGGGACGATATCCGTTTGATCCCGGAAGAGCTTATCAAAGAAATGAAGCAGATGACAGAAGAAAAACTCGACAAAGCTTTAAGACAAAAAGAAAAGCAAGCTCGAGAAGACGCTGTCCGCGCAGTCAATGACTCGGTAACAGCCCACTTCTTCCCAGAGGGAGAAACAACCTTCCGCTTTACCAAGACCGATGTCAAAGGCGCATTCAAAAAAGTGCAGTCCCACCTGATGAGGAAAATGATCCTCGATGAAAACGAACGGAGCGATGGAAGAAAATGCGATCA
>JAFEGF010000367.1 GCA_018240225.1 Verrucomicrobiota bacterium | reverse complement strand
TGGGTGATGTGCAAAGGCTTGGAGCGGTAAGGGAGCCGGAGCGCCATCTGGAACTCGACAATCCCTTTGCTCTCCCCGTCTTGCGGCGGAAGCGAAGCAAAAACGAGGGCGAATTCAGCCCGATCGATCTCATTCTTTTCTTCAGGCTTGAAGAAGGGCGATGTCGCAAGGAGCTGTGAAGAAATGACATACTCTTGGAGCAGCTGCTTTTGGAACTGCTCTTCTTGCCTTTGAACTTCTTTAGTTTCCGCTTCCTTAATCTTATCAAGGAGCTTTTTCTGCTCTTCCTTATTGATCCCCGCTTTTTCTCCGATCTGCTTGATGTCGTTTTCCTTAGAGAACGTCACCAAGATCTTATCGATGTGCTCCTCTAAATAAAACAGCAGGGCTGCCAAATGCTGGCAATCATAATTATAAGGACAGTCGCAGTCTGAGTCGATCGTCTCGCATTCCAAACGGTCGATCTCAATCTCGCTTTCATAGCAGTTGTCGTATTGCCCTTGGACTTTAGCGCTGATGCGCATGATCTTTGTATCCAAATGCAAAAGTTTTGCAGAAACAACCTTTTGCTTGTCGTAAAGATCCTTCCCTTCTTTGACAATATTTGAAGAGAAATCTTGCTTGAGTTTTCGAAAATTCAACATAGCAGCCTGTCCAAATCGGGGTTCAGATGGAAGCACATTTGATGGTATCGGCGCAAGGAAAGACAAATTTTCACATCGATCTTTCGTTCCATCGCTACCATAAGAGACTACTGGGGACTTAAGGGATATTGTATTATCCGCAAAACCGCAAGCAGCCTCTAACATACCCATGAAACTTGACAACCAAAGCAAATACAAAAAGTCAAGTTACCGGCTTTTCAATGCTTTTACCTTTTTTTGCAAACGGCTTCAAGAAAAATTTAATTCCCTCGGCCGCTTTTAATCTCCTTTTTTGGAACCGCTATCTACACAAGAAACTTCAAATATTGGATTTTTTTAACTGAGCCGTTAACAGTCTCTTAGTTTTTCTAAGAAAAATAACAGGATATTAGCGGTTGAACCCTGACTTGCCAGCCATCCGAGTTTTGCAATTGCCTCTTGATTCAAAAAAACGCTGAAGCTATACTTGTTCCTCATTAAAGGCGCGGGTGTAGCTCAGCCGGCAGAGCGTCACGTTCCCAACGTGAATGTCGTGAGTTCAAGTCTCATCACCCGCTACCAGGTTTAACTAGTCGCCATTCGATAACGTTTGCAAATGGACTTTGGAGATCTCCCATCCATAAAAAAAATGTTTTTACAGGCGTCTATATAAACAATGCATTGCGGGTGTAGCTCAGCGGTAGAGCATCACGTTGCCAACGTGAGGGTCGTGAGTT
>JAFEGF010000366.1 GCA_018240225.1 Verrucomicrobiota bacterium | reverse complement strand
CCATTCAAGAAAGAACTTATGCCTATCGGCTGCTAGGCATTGTAATGCTTGGCCGTTCGCTTGCGCAGTGAGTTTTTCCTTAAGGGCCTGCGTCCGCAAACTCATCAAGAAATAATTTGCTACTGTCCTTGAACTTTAAGGTAAGGGCACCTTTTCACCAAGGGGCTTAAATCGGGCATATTCGGGCAGTTTAGGACGGTCAGGGACTCAAGAGGGTAATCATAGGGGGCAGCCTCTGGGAAGTCTTGAGGGGCTAGGCCGACGCAATTATCGATAAGCAGCTCATAAGGGGTAGATTGGTTGGAATAGACCTTTTCAAGGCATTGGCCTATGTTGACGCGGTTGCAGTGTGAAAGGGATAAAAACCTTAATTTCGGGGCTTGTTGGAGGATCTCGATCAGGTGGTGATCGCGGAGCTGGTCTAAATGGCCAAGAGTCAAGGATTCAAGATGGGGGTTGGCCTGGACGATCTTCACGATCAGCTGCATGTTAGCTTTGGGATCGATCGAGCTCAGTTCTAAATGGCGGAGGTTGCCTGTGCGCCGAAGGCAGGTTAGGACATTATTGTTTACGCTTAAGCTGTAGCCAAGAGAAAGGTGTTCAAGCTTATTCGGTTCATGGAGAGCGCCTAAAAGCCCTTTTTCTGTGATTGTAGCACAGTTTTTTAAGCTTAAATAGCGGATATCCGGAAACAAGGAGACCATGCTTGCCAAATGCCGATCGGTCAGCAAAGAGCTGCGCTGAAACATCAGGGCATGGATCTTTTCCCTATTTTCGATAAAAAGGGCAAAGTCTTTGGCTGTGAATTGCCGGAAATCGCCGCCGCACTTTTGGAAAATGGATTGGAGATGCTCGGCGTAAAACTGCTGGTCGGCAGGAACGCTGGGCTGTGCGCGGAATGGTGCAGTTGGGAAATGCTTTGCAAAGAGTTTCAAGGCAAGAGCTTGCTGCGCTGACTTTTCGTCATCGGCGAACAGAGGCAGAAAATGGGGGATCGGGCATTGCGAAGAGAGCGATAAAGGGATGGCGTCAAAAGTTGTTTTCCAAGGACGGTTGGAGTGGAACAATTGATTGCAAGCATTGGCGAGCCTAGCGCAGTAGATCGCAATCTTGTCTTTGGTGTTAGAGCTTCCAAGAGGGTGTTCTTCGTAATATTTTTTTATATCCTTTTCAAGGGCTTCGGATGCCTTTGCTAAACAAAGTTCTCTCAATGAAGGGATCTTTACAGCCATAATTTCCTCAGTTTGATAGATGGAAGCATCATATCAAACTGAGGAGTAAATAACAATTATTAGCTGTTTAAAGATTGTTTAATTGTTTCTAAATTGAATATTTCTTCGTATTTGTCATCTAATAGTTCG
>JAFEGF010000365.1 GCA_018240225.1 Verrucomicrobiota bacterium | reverse complement strand
GGAAGAGAACTTGCAATTTTGCAGTTTGCGGGTTTCCATCGCGGAGCAACTCTTTACGAAAAAGAAGCTATCTTCCATCTCCCGGAAGGAGCTCCTGATCCTGATCACATTACCCTTCCTCTGATCTGGTCGCATTTGAAACAAATACGGGATCCCGAAGTCATTCTGGCATTTGTGAACGAGAAAGAATGCATGGAAACTTTTTCTTTACCTTCCGAATTGAGCACCTAACTGTGCTCAGTATATCCATTTGGAAGGGGAATCGCCCCCTCCCAAATTACCGCTTCATTCTTTAAGACAGCTTTTACTCTTGAGGCTCCGGAGATGGAGTAAATCTTAAAGGAACAGCAGAATGAATGAATTCCAAAATGGGATCGATCGATCCGACTTCCTTAATTGCTTCTCGATATCTTTCGATCGGGATCAAATCTCCACCACGCGCGGTTGGAGGCACGAACGTATAACCTTGTTTTGTTTTATATGGCGTGTATCCAGAGAATTTTAGCATGAGCAGCTCTCTTCCCAAAGCCCTAGGACGATTGTTGCTATCGTCCCATAGGAGTTCTCGTTTGATCGACTTAAGCCCTACGTGAAAGTCCTTGCCAGCTCCTAAGGCGCCGTAAATAAAACAGTCATTGAGGAACACATACCAGTTGGCGGCGTTGATAATTGCACCTTCTCTAAAGTGGACATTCAATATCTTCTTCATGTCCTTATGCTTTATCCCTGGAAATACTTTTTTGAATGCTATTTCAACCTCTTTTTGAGCCATAGACGCCGGTTCAACAGCGATCGTGCCAAAATTAAGAGCTGCTTCAGCGTCGCCGCGAATAGCATCTGTGCCCAAAACAACAAAAGGAAGCTGCTGACTTGCAGCAGCTTGCATTGCAGCCAGCCAATCTTGAGCGGCTGTTTTAGGCATGATCTTTGCACCTAACTTTTTACTTTCATTGCAGACTTCGGCGTATGAAACTCCACTCTTAAGCCGCTCTAAAGAGTAGTCATGCGCTGGGATTGGATTAAATATTTGTAACTGTGGTGATGCTGCCATTATTATTCCTCTGTTTTATTTTCATATTATTAACATAAATACAATGCATAATCATTATATCACAATTTTAATTTAAAATCAAACCATCAATTTCAACTATAATCATACAACAAAAATATTAATAACAAATTAAGATCGAATAAAATTTTTAATTATACTAAATTGCTGCAACACAAGTGATTTAGCGAAATATAGTAATTTGTTTTTTAAATAAAAAGGTCCTTATCCTGAGCACTTGGATTCTTAATCCGCGCTTCAAGAGGGAACGAAAGCTTTCTGAAAGATGGCAAAAAAATCAGCTTGATGCCACGATTCGATTGAGC
>JAFEGF010000364.1 GCA_018240225.1 Verrucomicrobiota bacterium | reverse complement strand
GGAAGAGAACTTGCAATTTTGCAGTTTGCGGGTTTCCATCGCGGAGCAACTCTTTGCGAAAAAGAAGTTATCTTCCATCTTCCGGAAGGCGCTCCTGATCCTGATCACATAACGCTTCCCCTGATATGGTCTCATTTGAAACAAATACGCGACCCCGAAACCATTCTTGCATTTGTGAATGAAAGCGAATGCATGGGAACTTTTTCTTAGATCTGCAAAGAGAGCATCTGACCGAGCGCATAACTCATATTTGGAAGGGGCAATGCCCCTCCCAAATAGCCGCTTCATTCTTTAAGACAGCTTTTACTGTCGAGGTTCCGGAGATGGAGTAAATCTTAAAGAAACAGCAGAATGAATGAACTCCAAAATAGGATCGATCGATCCGACTTCCTTAATTGCTTCTCGATATCTTTCGATCGGTATCAAATCTCCACCGCGCGCGGTTGGAGGCACGAATGTATAACCTTGTTTTGTTTTATATGCCGTATATCCAGAGAATTTTAGCATAAGCAGTTCTCTTCCCAAAGCCCTAGGACGATTGTTGCTATCGTCCCATAGGAGCTCATTTTTAATCGACTTAAGCCCTACATGAAAATCCTTGCCAGCCCCTAAAGCGCCATAAATAAAACAGTCGTTGAGGAACACATACCAGTTAGCGGCGTTAATAATCGCTCCTTCTCTAAAGTGAGTGCTCAACACCTTCTTCATGTCTTTACCCTTTAGCCCCGGAAATACCTTTTTAAATGCTATTTCAACATCTTTTTGAGCCATAGACGCCGGTTCAACAGCGATCGTGCCGAAATTAAGAGCTGCTTCAGCGTCGTCGCGAATGGCATCTGTGCCTAAAATGACAAAAGGAAGGCGCTGACTCGCAGCAGCTTGCATCGCAGCCAGCCAATCTTGAGCGGCTGTTTTAGGCATGATCTTTGCGCCTAACTTTTTACTTTCTTTGTTGACCTCGGCATATGAAATTCCACTCTTAAGCCGTCCTAAAGAGTAGTTCTGCGCTGGGATTGGATTGAATATTTGTACCTCTGCTGATGCTGCCATTATTATTCCTCTATTTTATTTTCATTGTTATTAACATAATTACAACTCATAAACATTATATCACATTTCTAATTTAAAATCAAACAATCAATTATCAAACATGATTATACAACAAAAATATTAATAACAAATTAAGATAGAATAAAATTTTTAATTACACCAAATTGTTACAATACAAGGCATTTAGCGAAATGTAGTAATTTATTTTTTAAATGAAAAGATCCTTATCATGAGCACTTGGACTATTAAACCGCGCTTCAAGAGGAACAAAAGCTTTCTGAAAGATGGCAAAAAAATCAGCTTGATGCCACGATTCGATTGAGC
>JAFEGF010000363.1 GCA_018240225.1 Verrucomicrobiota bacterium | reverse complement strand
AGGATAAGAACTTTACTTTTTCTCGAAATTCTGTGTAAACTAGCACATATTTTTATGTCTCATTATTGAAGTAGTTTTTTGAATAGGAGTGACTTTTTCATGGCCTCAGTAAAGAAGAAGCGTCGAGCTAAGATTGCAAAGCACAAAAGAAAGAAACGACGACGTCGCGATCGACATAAGAAGTAAGAAAGTTAGTTAATTTTCTTTTCCGTTATTTCAATGTAAAAAGCTTCATCTCTTTGAAAAAGATGGGGCTTTTTGTGCTTAAGATTTTTTATCACCATGTGGACTTATCCAGAAGAATATGATGTCATCGTTGTAGGCGCCGGCCACGCAGGCTGCGAGGCTGCCCATGCTGCGGCAAAAATCGGAGCAAGCACGCTCCTGTTGACGATGAACCTCGACACGATTGCCAAAATGAGCTGCAATCCTGCCGTCGGCGGGACTGCCAAGGGACATATCGTCCGCGAGATCGATGCGCTTGGCGGGATCATGGGCAAAGTGACCGATCAAACGGGGATCCAGTTCCGGATGCTCAACGCCTCAAAAGGCCCAGCCGTCTGGTCGCCAAGGGCCCAAGCCGACAAGTTTGCCTATGCCGCTGCAATGAAGCATCGCCTGGAAAAGGTTCCCAATTTGTTCATCAAGCAAGGGACTACCGAATCACTCATCATCGAAGATGGAAAAATCGTCGGCGTTGGGACCTTGGAGGGGATCGCCTACCGCGGAAAGACAGTGATCGTCTCTTCGGGGACTTTCATGAGGGGGTTGATCCACATCGGCAGCACCCATTTTGCAGGAGGAAGGGCTGGAGATAAGCCCTCGGTCGGACTTTCTGCGCATCTAGAGGAGCTTGGTTTCCGCTTGGGAAGGCTGAAAACGGGCACCCCGCCTCGGATCAACCGCCGGAGCGTCGATTTTTCCCAGCTTGAAGAGCAGCCAGGCGACGCCGGAGTCCGTTTTTCCTACGACGAACCTGAAGGTCTGGGACTTCCCCAGGTGCCCTGCCATATCACCTATACTAATGGTGAGACGAAAAAAGTGGTGTTGGATAACCTCCACCACAGCCCCATGTATTCAGGACAGATCAAGGGGATAGGCCCCCGCTACTGCCCTTCCATCGAGGACAAGATGGTCCGCTTTGCCGATAAGGAAAGGCACCAGCTATTCCTTGAGCCTGAAGGACTTGGAACTGAAGAGATCTATGTCAACGGGATCTCCTCCTCCTTGCCGTTCGATGTGCAGCTCAAGATGCTCCATACGGTAGCCGGCCTGGAAAAGGCCGAGGTGATGCGCCCTGCTTATGCGATCGAGTACGACTATGTAAAGAGCGGACAGCTGCAGCTCACATTGGAGACCAAGCTGATCGAAGGACTCTTTTTC
>JAFEGF010000362.1 GCA_018240225.1 Verrucomicrobiota bacterium | reverse complement strand
CGGCGCCTGGTTTTCTTTCGCAGGAAGAAATGCGGCAGAATTTGCCAGCGGCGTTATTGCGGTCAACATCTATAAGTAGGATTGAAAGTAAACTCAGAATAACTAGGAATACATCATGAAAAAACGGATTTTGTTCGCTCTAATTGCCTTAGCGCCTGCCCTGACTCATGCAGCATTCATGACAGCTCCATCGCTGACAGCGCAAACTTCTTCTAATGCGAAAAGCAGCAGCGAGACTCCAGCCCCTTCTCAATCCCATGACATCAATCCTTCTGCAGCGCCTATCGTATCGCATGGAGCCGATTTTTTTGCCAATGCTGCATTTATCTACTGGAACGTAAAAATGGAAGGCTTGGCATACGCTGGAGATGGAAGAGCGGCTGTTGGAACAGCTCCTCCCGCTACTTTTTCAAGAGGCTCTACCAAAGACGTAACCGCAGATTGCCAGCCTGGATTTAAAGTAGGCGCAGGCTTGAACTTCAAACGCGACGGCTGGGATCTTTTTCTGAATTACACTTGGCTTAATCCAGCCTCTCATCACGACTCTGCCGAACGCCATCTATCTCATGGAAGCCTCAGGACAGAATGGGTTGTTCCTATCCTGGCTAATTCAAGCCCGATCATCCTCCCCCTTTTAAGCGCGCATAATCATTGGAAGATGACCTTCAATGTGCTCGATGTCGAACTAGGCCGTTCTTTCTACATCAGTTCAAAGCTGACAACTCGGCCGTTTATTGGGTGCAAAGCTGCATGGCTAACACAGCACAATCATGTCAAATATACCATTGATCTAACTAATCTTAACATTCCCAATGTTCCTTCCAATGCAAATATTAAAATGAAGCAAGACTTTGTTGGATTTGGATTAAGGGGCGGTGTCAATACAGCTTGGGAATTTGCAAACCACTGGAGCATTTATGGCAATTTAGCTGTCTCTTTGCTCTGGTGTGAATTCGAAGACTCTCGTAAAGATACTCAAATCACAAATGCTCTCAAAGCGCAGTCTTCATCCTTTTTTACCACATTGAACGTCAAAGAAGACTTCCACTCGATTCGGCCTGTATTAGAAATGGCGCTAGGCCTAATGTACTCCCACGACTTTTATCAAGGAAAATCCCGCCTAATAGTCTATGCTGGCTGGGAAGAGCAGTTCTGGTATAAACAAAATGAATTCATTGCCCCAGTCAACTTAACTAGCGGCGACTTAACTCTACAAGGTTTAACTACTGGCATCGGGTATGCGTTCTAATTGGAATCAATAATAGGGATTTGCAAAATTCCCTCAAAAAACAAAAGGCATTTTCGCATGATGCGAAAATGCCTTTTTGATTAAGTAAAATAGTTTTTTTTGATTAGCTGCCAGAATGGTCGATCAATGTCTTCTTAGGTGCATTGCTCTCTGGTGAAAAGGC
>JAFEGF010000361.1 GCA_018240225.1 Verrucomicrobiota bacterium | reverse complement strand
TGTTATTGCAGCTTTGCGCAATCTATCTTTTGCCTGATCTTTTTAAGACAGTTCCGATGACCTTGTCTCAGTGGAAATATCCATTGATCACATTTATCATGGCATTTGGATTAGTCGAGCTGCGCAAATGGATCGAGCTTGCAAGGTTCTTAATGAACCGACGGAAGATGAAGCCCCATGAGCCCAGTTAGACTGAGCCCCTAGGAAAAATGATTAAGATTTGGAAGAGAACCAAGCAATCAGTTCTTTGCTTTCCACTGATAAATTAGGCAGTTCCACGAACTTCTTGAATAGGGTAGCCGTATAGACGCTGCTTAGTGTTTTTTTTGCTGCTTCATCGGTCGATCCAAAAATTGCAGCACAATCAAAGTCGATGAGCTGCATCCCTTTTTCATCGCCATGGTTAGGCATGATATTGCCAACATGGGTATCGCCGTAAGAGATGTTATTTTCTGCAAACGTTTTGATTTTGCTGAAAAGGGTAAAATAGAATGCTTCCTGGCTTCCGTAAAGTTTTTCAATGGTTTCTTCCATAGAAAGCTTTTTCGGCTGTTTGACCTCTGTAACGGTGAAAGAGCCTTGATATTCCGCGCGTAGTTTTTTCATCATTTCGCGGAATGCTAGTTCTTCTTGGCTCAAATCTGGCTCAGCTTGGTCTAGGTCCATTTTTTCAGGTTCTGATTCAGCAAGCTTCTCCATCCATTTGCCAAGAGAAAGACCAGCATCGTCCATTTCAATCACGACAAAGCAACTAGAGCCTTGCTTAACTAAGCTTGCGCTATAAAAAGTAGGTGCAAGCATGAGATCGCTGGCTATTTTTGAAATGCGGATCTCATCGCCGCTTTTAAAATCCTTTAGAGCGATAATTTTATAGACGCGTGAAGGAATAGCATCTTTTACCCGATAGATCGACCCGGTGTCACCTTGAGTGATGTTTTTTCCAATCGTTGCGCCGATCTTATCAATTGTGATGAAAGGCAATTCGATGGTATGGAACTTGCCGGCAGGTTGTGTCGGTGCATTATGAAGCTGAGGATAAAGGACGGAATTTGGTGTTAATATAGCATGTTCTGCAGAAGCTGCTGCCATGAGATCTCCATAATTATATTTGCTGATTGTTAGTTAATTTTTGTTAAAAAACTCGCAAAGCAATTATAGCATAATTAATAAATAAATTAAATTATTAATAATTAATTTAACTTGATGAGATGTTTCAGTGGGATGTAATTGTCAAGGCTTTGAAAATTAAGGCTTTAGCGGATCACCTTCAAGATCTGCTTAAGGGGTTTTTCGCTTCGCTTAAAATGCTTCTTTTTGCCTTCTGCTTGAGAGGTGGCCTTGCGATGGCCGCTCCTGCCTATTTCCCAAGGAAACGGGTGTTTAGCTGGAGGAACCTTGGTGTCTTTGTCGGGCAGCGTCGCCAGCTTGCCTAAAAACT
>JAFEGF010000360.1 GCA_018240225.1 Verrucomicrobiota bacterium | reverse complement strand
ACGGGGTCAATATACGAGAGCTGATATTAACCCCGTCATTTGGATCAAAAAGTAGACTTAAAAAAACCCGAAAATCGACAGAAGCATATTACTGGGATAGGTTCAAGCCCCTGCGATAGTGGCATCCGATCGAACGGCGGTTGCGGATCGCTCCTTCTGTAATGAGAAGGGCTGTTTGAATCCCATTGCGCAGGCCCAGCAGTTCCGGAGTGAGCTTGCAGGACGAATAAAAAGAATCGATCTCAATTTTCAGCTCATGCAGCATTTTGAAGGCGCGGCTTAAGCGTTGCGTGTCGCGCACGAGCCCGACATAGTTCCACATGGTCTGTTTGATCGTCGTCCAATCTTGCTGGACCAGCGCGCTGTCGACGCATTGATCGCTCATCACCCATTCTTCGACGGGAGGGAAATAATCCTTTCGCTGCTGCAATTGATCGCCTAACGCTTCGGCGCACAGCTTGCTGAACACAAGCGCTTCCAAAAGAGAGGTCGAGGCCAGCCGATTGGCCCCATGGACGCCTGTGCAGGCAACCTCTCCAATTGCTCGAAGGCGATGGATGGTCGTCCTTCCTTGCAGATCGACGGCGATCCCTCCGCAGGAATAATGGGCGGCGGGAACAACCGGGATCGGTTCAGAGGTCAGATCATACCCCTTCGAAAGGCAATGGGAATAGACAGTCGGGAAACGCCCTTTGATCCAATCGGAAGAACGGGAGCTGATATCGAGCCAGAGGTGCTGGCTGTCGACCTGCATCATCTCCTGATAGATCGACCTTGCGACAATATCGCGCGGGGCCAATGATCCTCTTGCATCGTAACGATGCATAAAAGCAGATTGGTCGATCGTGAGCAGTTCAGCTCCTTCTCCGCGCAGAGCCTCTGTAATTAAAAAACGGCGCTCATAAGGCAAGTAGAGGGTCGTCGGATGGAACTGGATGTATTCCATGTTCATGATCCGCGCTCCTGCGCGGAAGGCCATGGCAAGCCCATCTCCCCTCGCCTCTTTCGGATTGCTCGTATGCAGGAAAACTTCCCCGATGCCTCCCGTGGCAAGGATGGTCTCTTTGGCAAAATGGATCTTGACATCGCCGCTCCTGTTGTCCATTACGTAGGCGCCGACGCAAGTCGAGGGGTAGTAGATGTCCGTGATCACTTTCGAATGGTGGGAAAGGGTGATCAAATCAACTGCGGTCTGATCTGTCTTAAATTCGATCTGAGGATGGTTTTTGACCCGTTCGATCAGAGCTCCCATGATGGCAAGACCTGTCTGATCCCGATGGTGGATAATCCTGGGGCAGGAATGGGCCGCTTCTTCCGTGAGGGCCAAATGCCCATTCTCAGTTCTGTCAAAATCGACCTGATATTTTTCCAGCAGCAGTTCTTTAACGCAATTTGGGCCTCTTTTGACAAGCGCTTCAACAGCCGGCAAATGGGAAAGCCC
>JAFEGF010000359.1 GCA_018240225.1 Verrucomicrobiota bacterium | reverse complement strand
GCTGGAGACGGATGTTTGATGGAAGGGGTCTCTGCCGAAGCGTCTTCTTTAGCAGGGCATTTGGGATTGAACAACCTTATTTTGATCTACGATGCCAACAATGTGACTTTGGACGGGTTCCTTGCGGACTCTGATTCGGAAGACACCAAAATGCGCTACAAGGCGTACGGATGGGAGGTCTACGAGCTCGACGGATACGACTTTGATGCGATGGAGAAGATTTTTTCCTCGCTGCGCGATGAGCAGACCAAGCCTGCTTTTGTCATGATGAAGACGATCATCGGCAAAGGATCTCCGAACAAAGCGGGAACGCACAAGGTGCATGGATCACCTCTCGGACAAGAAGAGGTCGAAGCGACTAAGAAGGCGTTGGGACTTCCTGAAGAAGATTTTTACGTTCCCCAGTCTGTGTATACCTATTTCGAGCAGAGGCTCGCCAAGGATGCATCGATGGAGGCTAAATGGAAAGAGATGTTCCGCACGTGGTCGGAAGCCAAGCCTGCCCTCTACAAAGAGTTCATGCAGATGGTCGAGAAAAAGCTTCCCGACGACCTCGAGGATCAGCTGCGTAAAATTGAAATGAAGTCTCCGCTTGCAACGCGTACCTCTTCGCAAAATGTGTTGAACGTCCTTGGCGAGCTGCTTCCGCAATTGATCGGGGGTTCTGCCGACTTGTCTTCATCCGACATGACGATGATGAAGAAGTTCCCGATCATCTCCCGCAGCAATTACAACGGGCGCAACATCAAGTACGGTGTTCGGGAGTTCGGCATGGCTGCGACGGCGGCGGGCCTGGCGCAGACCGATATGATCGTTCCTTACATTGGAACGTTTTTGACATTTTCCGATTACATGCGCAATGCGATCCGCTTGGCTTCCCTTTCAAAGGTCCAAGTGATCTATCAATTCACGCACGATTCGATCTTTTTGGGCGAAGACGGTCCGACGCACCAACCTGTCGAACACCTTGCCGCTTTAAGGGCGATGCCTAACCTTCATGTGATCCGCCCTGCGGACAACGCAGAAGTCAAGATGGCTTGGCTTGCTGCGCTGCGCTACAGAGGACCATCTGCGATTATTCTTTCAAGACAAGCCCTTCCTGATATCGCAGGCTGCAACGTCGCTTACGAAAAAGGGATGGGAAAAGGGGCCTACATCGTCAAGAAAGAGGAAGCTAAGCCAGATTTCACGCTGATGGCAACGGGATCTGAGGTTTCTTTGGCGCTTGATGTGGCTGTCGCTTTAGAGAAATTAGGCAAGGCGGTGCGGGTCATTTCGATGCCTTGCTGGGAACTGTTCGAAGAGCAGTCGGACGAATACAAGTTCAATGTGGTCGGCGGAGACCTCGGACAGCGGGTGAGCATCGAAGCTGGCGTCAGCTTTGGCTGGTCGAAGTGGATTGGACCAGATGGGGTCTCAATTGCAATCGATACTTTTGGAGA